>NZ_JBJGZH010000002.1:0-250766 GCF_054050415.1 Geodermatophilus sp. SYSU D01180
CCCCCCCCCCCCCCCCCCCCCCCCCCCCCCCGCCCCCCCCCCCCCCCGGCGCCCCCCCCCCCCCCCCCCCCCCCCCCCCCCCCCCCCCCCCCCCGGGACGGTCGTGCCCGCGCACCCTGACTGCGACCGAAGTCAGGTCGCGAGCCGTCCGGCGCCGTTGCCGGCCGCGTCCGCCTCGACCGGGCTCTCCTCGGCCGCGCCCGGCGTCGTCGGCAGTCCCGAGGTGCGACCGACCACGAACTCGTCGATCTCGAGCCGCGCCACCCGCACGGTGCGCAGGTCCGTGCGTGCCACGGCCACCCGTCCCGCGGCCAGGCGTCCCACGGTGAGCGAGCCGACCGCGAGGCCACCTACCGCCGCCGAGCCGAGGGCCACCGCGCCGACCGCCAGCGCGCGCACCGCCAACGCCCGCACCGCCACGGGGCCGATCACGCGCCCACGGGCCGCCCGCCTGCCGGCCCGGCGTCCTCGGGTTGCCTGCCCACCGACCCCGCCTCCGCGGCGCGCCCGCGTCACCTCTCGCGTCTGCATGGCTGCTCCCTCCGTCGGACGGATCCGTCCCGGACCCTGCACCCCCGGGCCCGGGAGGCGGAGGGGCGCAAGGCCCCGGGGACGGCGGGACCAAGGGCACGGACGACGACGGTCAGACCGACGGCTCCGGCACCGCGCTCGTGACGGCGGGCTCCGCGACGGCCGCCTGCTGCGGGACCGGCTCGGGGTGCACCACCATGACGGGGCACGGCGCGTGCACCGCGCAGTGCAGGGCCACCGAGCCGAGGACCATCCCGGCGACCCGGCTGCGGCTGCGGCTCCCGACGACGAGCAGCGCGGCGCCGTCCGCGTGCTGCACCAGCGCGTCCCCCGGCGACCCCTGGACCACCCGGACGTCGGTGTCCGCCACCGACCCGAGCACCTCGGCGGCGAACGCCGTCACGCGGGCGCGGGCGTGCTCCTCGGTCTCGGAGGCCGGCGGGGCGGTGATCGCGTAGAGGTCGCTCCAGTAGCTCACCGGCTGGTAGGCGGCGACCACCTCGAGCCGCGCGCCGAGGCGCCCGGCCTCCGCCGCGGCGCGGGCGAGGGCGGCCCGGGACGTCGCCGAGCCGTCCACGCCGACGACGACGCGCGGCGGGGGCTCGACCGCTCCCGGGTGCACGACGACGACCGGGCACGGCGCGTGCGCCGCGCAGTGCAGGGCGACCGAGCCGAGCAGCGTGCTGCGGACGCCGCCCCGGCCGCGGCTGCCGAGCACGAGGAGGTCCGCGCCCTCCGCCAGGGCGACCAGGTGCTCGGCCGGCGCGCCCCCGGCCACCACGACGTCGGCCTGCACCTCGGCGGTCCCGGGCACGGCGGCCACGGCCGGGTCGCGGCGGACCTCCTCCACCAGCGCGCGGGCCCGCTCCTCGACGTCGGCGCGGATGGCGTCCAGCCGCCGGGAGTCGAGCAGGAACGGGTCGGTCCAGTAGAAGTCGACCGGGTATGCGCTGGCGACCTCGAGGCGCGCCCCGGTGCGGGCGGCCACGGCCAGGCCCCAGCCGAGCGCGGTGCGCGCCCCCGGCGACCCGTCCACGCCGACGACCACGCGGCCCGGCCTCGTCGCGTCGCTGGTCCCCTGCTGTGTCGTCACCGGTCCGCCTCCGCTCCCTGCCCGGGCACCCGCCGGGCCCGTTCCGACCCTGCGCCGTCCGCGCGCGGGAGTCCGCGGGCCGACGTCCCCCGCGTCCGGGGACCTTCGTCCCGGCCGGGTCCACCGGCCCTGCCGCCCAGCGGCGACGGGCCCTGACCGCAGCGGCGGCCGCGGTCGACGCTGGCCGCGTGACCGCACTGCTGCCCCTCGGCCGCGTCCCAGCCGGCCGGCCGCCGCCGACCTGGCCCGGCAGGTGCGCGACGTCGTCGCCGACCTGCCCCGCTTCCTCACCGCTCCCCTGCTGCGCCCGTGGCACCGCCGGTGGGGCGCCACCGCGGCGGAGGTGGCCGCCCCGATGCCGGGCGACGACCTGGTGCCCGGGGCGCACTACCGCTGCACGCGGGCGGTCACCGTCGCGGCACCGCCCGAGGAGGTGTGGCCCTGGCTGGTGCAGGTCGGGTGCCTGCGCGCCGGCTGGTACGCCGACGACCTGCTCGACCACCTCGGCCGGCCGAGCGCGCGGGAGGTCGTGCCGGAGCTGCAGGACCTGCGCCGGGGACTGTGGCTGCCGATGGCGCCGCACCCGACGGAGACGACGGCGTTCGTCGTCGAGTCCTTCGCCGCGCCCCGCGAGATGCTCTGGCGGACCCCGGCGAGCACCTGGGCCTGGCGGCTGGTCCCCCTGGACGGCGGGCGCACCCGGCTGGTGACCCGGCTGCGGGCCCGCCACGACTGGCGCAGCCCCGCGGGCCTGGCCGGGGTGCTGCTGGTGGAGCTGGGCGACTTCCCGATGATGCGGCGGATGCTGCTCGGCGTCCGCGAGCGGGCCGAGGCAGGGCACCGCCGGCAGGGCTGAGCCGCACCCGGGTACCGGGATCCCGCGGGTCACGCCCCGGCGGTCAGCGCCGCGACGGGACGGCGGGCGCGGCGCTCGGCCCGGTCGCGGATGCCGTGCAGCACCCGCCGGGTCATCACCAGCGTCACCGGCTCCAGCACCCGGCCGGCGAGCCGCGCGCCCGCCCGGGGGTCGGCCACCGTGCGGGACCGGGCCAGCAGCCGGCAGCCGCCCGCCGCCTCCCGCACCACGTGGAAGGACCACACGCCGTCCCACGGGTGCTCCGGCGGCGCCTGGCGCAGCACCAGCGTCCGCGGCGGGTCGACCCGCGCGACCCGGAAGGCGTAGCCGTCCGGCAGCGGCCCCCAGCCCCCGGGCACGACGACGACCCGGTCGCCGACGGCGAGGTGCTGCCACTCCGCGCGCACCTCGTCGGCGCTGTGGATGTCCAGACGGACCAGGTTCTCGAGCCAGTCGTAGCTGTACATGCCGCCGCGGCCCTGCCCGATCTGGACCAGCCACGCCCAGACCTCCTCGACGGGCGCGGCGACGGACACCCCCAGGGTCGTCTGCTCGGCCGGCCCGGGGACGAGCTCGTCCCCCGGGAGGACGCCGGCCGCCTCGCCGGGCGTGGCGCCCCAGTCGCGGTGGCGGTGCAGGTGGTCCAGACCGGCGACCCCGGCGCCGGCGAGCAGCAGGCCGCGCAGCACGGTCCTCACCTCCCCGGCGGGACGTCGAGGTCGAGGTCGGCCAGCGTCATCTCGCCGTAGACGAACTCCCCCTCCGGCAGGTGCCACACCGCGGCGCCGCCGGTGGGGCAGGGCCGGCCGTGGCCGACCGTCCAGCCGCGCACGGGCGTGCTCCACGGCGTCCGCACCGGACCGCCGGGCAGGTCGGCCCAGCGGTCGCCGGTCCAGAAGTCCAGGGGCCGGCCGGAGCCGTCGAGGGCCACCACGGCGCTGACGGTGCGACCGGCGTCGGTCACCGAGACGGCGAACCGGTCCTCGCCGCGGTCCTCCCAGCGGGTCCGGGGGTGCAGCAGCATCGCCGGGGCCAGCAGGACGGCGTCGTTCAGCCAGGTGACCAGCTCCCCACAGTCGAACTCCGGTCCCGAGCCGTCGGCCACGGTGACCAGGCCGAGTGCCCTGCCGAGCATCCGCCCGGTGCCGTGCCGGTAGGTGTCCCAGCCCCACATCGGCACCACGCCGCCGCCCAGCAGCCGCATCCGGTACAGCCGGGCGACCTCCTCGGCGGTGTTGACCTGCCACGCGTCGCACGGCATCCACGGCCCGTCGGCCCGGCGGCGGAACCGGCCGGTCCAGTGGGCCCGCAGCGACCGGGTGCGCGGCCGGCCGACGACACCCATCGCCGCCAGGTACCGGACGGCGGCGGACGGCAGGCCGGCGAGGTCGTCCCCGGTGACCGGTGCGGGGGACGCCGGTCCGGCCGGCAGGCCGGCGGCGGCGATCCGGCGGGAGAAGGCGCGCGGCGGCCGGGCCGCCGTCCGCGGCCGGTCAGCGGTGGACGTGCTCATGCGGGACCTCGCTCGGGGGGACGGGACGGACGGCGGGCACGGCGCGCAGCAGCTTGGCGAGCAGCCACGCCCCGACGGCGCCGAGGACACCGAAACCGGCGATCGGGCCGACGACCTGCGGGACGGTGAAGGAGATCCCGGCCGCGGCCTGCAGGGCGGTGCCCAGCGCGATCGTGGGGAGCAGCAGCACGATCAGCACGAGCAGGGGGACGGCCAGCAGGTGCCCCCGCGGGTCGCGGCGGCGGACCAGCAGGCCGGCCAGCGCGGCGGCCGGCGCGACGACAGCCAGGTCGAGCGCGGAGGTCACCGGGGTCGTGTAGACGTCGAGGAGCTCCGGCGGCCCGCCGGTCAGCAGCGCGGTCACCAGCGGCGCGGTCCAGACGACGGCGGTCACCGCGGCCGCGGCCAGCAGGAAGCGCGCCAGGGCGCAGTGCGGCACGCCGGGGTCCGCGGCCAGCGCGCGCAGGGCCGCCCGGTCGGTGCCCGCGAGGGCGGCCAGGAAGCCGGCCAGCCCCGTCGCGACCAGCGTCACGTAGGCCAGGAACAGCGGGTTGTAGGCGACGCCCAGGGCGTAGTTGGCGTAGACGTAGAGCAGGTGGCCCAGGGCGCCGGTGAGCAGGAGGGACCCGCGCGGCGACCCGCTCCGGTGCCGGGACCAGGCGGTGAGCACCAGGGGCACGCCGAACGCCAGCACGACGGCGTCGACGGCGGTGTTGCCGGCCGCGGTGAAGACGGTGTCGTGGGCGTACAGCCCGCTGCCCGCCAGCTCGGCGGTCCGCCCGCGCGGGGTCACCACCGGCACCGGGTCCCCGGTGGGGCGCCGGACCAGCCCGGTCGCGGCGGTCACGGCGGCGAGGGCGGCGACCAACCCGGGCAGCCGGCGCAGTCTCGTCCTCACGGCGCGCTCCTCGTCGTCGCGGGGCCTGGTGCGGCAGAGGCCGACGCTAGGAGGCGCGGACCGGGGCGGGCCGGAGCGAAGGGCACCGGGAGTCGGGACCTAGGTCCCCCGCGCCGTCGGCCGGCGGTCCCGAGGATCGGGGGGACCCCGCGCCCACCGGAGAGGCTCCCCATGACCGCGCTCGACGTCCCGGCCCCCGCCTCCGCCGAGGACCTCGCCCTCGACCTGCGCTGGTGGGCCGCGGCCAACCACCTGACCGCCGCGCAGATCTACCTGCGGGCCAACCCGCTGCTGCGGGAGCCGCTGCGGCCGGAGCACGTCAAGCCGCGGTTGCTGGGCCACTGGGGCACCAGCCCGGCCCTGACCATGCTGCACGCGCTGCTCAACCGGCTGATCCGGCGGACCGGGCAGCAGGTCCTGGTGGTCACCGGCCCGGGGCACGGCGGGCCGGCCGTGCTGGCGGGCGCCTATCTCGACGGCACCTACAGCGAGGTGCACCCGGAGGTGTCGCAGGACCTCGCCGGGCTCACCCGGCTGGTGCGGCAGTTCTCCACGCCGGGCGGGGTCAGCAGCCACGCCGGGCCGCACGTCCCGGGCAGCATCCACGAGGGCGGGGAGCTGGGGTACGCGCTGCTGCACGCGGCCGGCGCCGCCTTCGACGACCCGGACCTGCTGGTGGCCTGCGTGGTCGGCGACGGCGAGGCCGAGACCGGGCCGCTGGCGGCGTCCTGGCGGCTGCCGGCCTTCCTCGACCCGCGCCGCGACGGCGCCGTGCTGCCGGTGCTGCACGTCAACGGCTACAAGATCTCCGGGCCGACCGTCCTCGGCCGCTCCTCCGACGAGGACGTCTGCGGCTACCTGCGCAGCCAGGGCTGGGACCCGGTCGTCGTCGCCGGGGACGACCCGGCCCGCGTCTTCGCCGGGCTCGACGCCGTCCTGGCCGACGCGCACGCCCGCATCCGCGCGGTCCAGGACGCCGCCCGCTCCGGGCAGGAGCAGGGGACGCCGCGCTGGCCGGCCGTCGTCCTGCGGACCCCCAAGGGCTGGACCGGGCCGCGCGTGGTCGACGGCGTGCCGGTCGAGGGCACGTGGCGCTCGCACCAGGTGCCGCTGGCCGGCGTGCGGGAGGACCCGGAGCACCTCGCCCAGCTGGAGGCCTGGCTGCGCTCCTACCGGGCCGACGAGGACTTCGACGCCGACGGCCGGCTGGTGCCCGAGCTCGCCGCGCTGACCCCGCCCGGCGACCTGCGGATCTCCGCCTCGCCGCGCGCCGGCGGGCCGCGGTTCCGGGTCCGGCCGCTGCCGCTGCCCGACCTCGCCGACCACGCGCTGCCCGTCCCCTCCCCCGGCGTGCTGCACCACGAGACGACCCGCCCGCTCGGCACGTACCTGCGGGACCTGCTCGTCCGCACCGCCCGGGCCGACGGCGGCGGCGACTTCCGGCTGTTCTCGCCCGACGAGACGGTGAGCAACCGGCTGGGCGCGGTCCTCGAGGTCACCGACCGCTGCACGCAGCTGCCGGTGCTGCCCGGCGACGAGGCGCTGGGCCCGCACGGGCGGGTCATGGAGGTGCTGAGCGAGCACCTGTGCGAGGGCTGGCTGGAGGGCTACACACTCACCGGCCGGCACGGGCTGTTCGCCACCTACGAGGCGTTCGCGATGGTCAGCGCCTCGATGGTCGTGCAGCACGCGAAGTGGCTGCAGCAGTCGGCGCTCGAGCCGGGCCGCCCGCCGGTGCCGTCGCTCACCGTGCTGCTGACCAGCACGACGTGGCGCAACGACCACAACGGCTTCTCCCACCAGGGGCCCGGCCTCATCGACACCGTCGCGCCGCTGGCCCCCGAGGTCACCCGCATCTGGTTCCCGCCGGACGCCAACAGCACCCTGGTCGTCGCCGAGGAGTGCCTGACCAGCCGGAACCGGGTGAACCTGGTCGTCGTAGACAAGCAGCGGCACCTGCAGTACCTCGACCTCGAGCAGGCGCGGACGCTGGTCTCCGCCGGCGGCGCCGTCTGGGAGTGGGCCGGCACCGAGGAGCCCGACCGGGCCCGCACCGACCTGCCCGACGTCGTCCTCTGCGCCATCGGCGACGTGCCGACGCAGGAGGTCCTGGCCGCCGCCCAGCTGCTGCGCGGGCACGTGCCGCACCTGCGGGTGCGCGTGGTCAGCGTGGTGGACCTGCTCGGCCTGCTCCCGCCCGGCGAGCACCCCGCGGCCCTCTCCCCCGAGCGGTTCGCCGACCTGTTCACCGACACCGTCGACGTCGTCGTCGCCTTCCACGGGCACCCGCGGGCGATCCACCCGCTGCTGCACGGCCGGCCCGACGTCGACCGGTTCCACGTCCGCGGGTTCACCGAGCACGGCACGACGACGACGCCGTTCGACATGGTCGTGCTCAACCGGACGAGCCGCTACGACCTGGTGCTGGAGGCGCTGCGCCGCTCGCGGCGGGTGCCCGAGGGCGGCGACGCGCTCGCCCGGCTGTGCCGGGAGCAGCTGCTCCGGCACCGGGCTCACGTCGTCGAGGCGCTCGAGGACCTGCCCGAGGTGCGCGACTGGACCTGGTCCCCCGGCCGGACCTGACCGGGCGGACCCGGTGCCGCAGGTCCCGCGCCCGGGGGACCTGCGGCACCGGTGCCCGCGGGGCCGCCCGGCCCATGGTGGGACCGACCGGACGACGGCCCGACGGGAGGACCGGTGACCTCGGTGCCCGAGCCGCCCACGGCGGCGACGCCGGACGCGACCCCGCGGGCCGCCGCGGGCGACCGTCCCGTGGTGGCCGGGGTCGACGGGTCGCGGGAGGCGTTCGCGGCGGCCCGGCTGGCCGCCCGGGAGGCGCGCGGCCGCGGGACGACGCTGGGGCTGGTGCTCGCCGTCCCCGCCCCCGCCGGCCGGACCCGCCCGCCGGACCGGGTGCTCGACGCGATCGAGGTGCTGCACACCGCGTGCGGCCTGGTGCTCGACGCGACCGCGGCGGAGCTGCGCCGCTCCTGCCCCGGGCTGACGGTCGCCCCCCGGCTCGTCGACGGCGACGCGGTCGAGGTCCTGGGCGACGCCGCGGCCGGTGCCCAGCTGCTGTGCCTGGGGACCTCCGGCGCGGGCAGCGCGCGCGGCCTGCTGCTGGGCTCCACCGCGGCCGCCGTCCTCCGCGCGGCGCCGTGCCCGGTCGCCGTCGTCCCGCTGCGCGCCCGCCGGTCCGGCGGCGGCCGCAGCGGGGTGGTCGCCGGGCTCGACGGCGGCCCCGCCTCCGGGGCGGTCCTCGCCGAGGCCCTGCGGGCGGCGGCGCTGCGCGGCACCGGCGTGCTGGCCGTGCACACGTGGGCGCGCGGGCCCGTGCGCCCGCTGTCCACCGCCGAGCGCCTGGCCCACGACGACGCCGCGCAGCGCCGGGCGGAGGCCCTGCTGGACGACCTCCTGGCCGGTGCGGCGGCGGTCCGCGCCCGGTGGCCGGACGTGCCCGTCTCCACGGTGGTCCGGCAGGGCCGCGCGGCCGACACCCTCGTGGCCGCCGCGCTCACCGCGGAGCTGCTGGTGGTCGGGCACCGCCGGCACGCGCTGCCGGGGCGGCCGCTGCGCTCGGTCACCTCCGCGGTGGTGCACGCCGCCGGCTGCCCGGTGCTGGTGGTGCCGGCGGCCCGGCCGCCGGGCGGGCAGGCCGCCGGCTGACCGGCCCGGCCTCAGCGGTCCCGCTGGACGGAGGCGACCAGCTCGGCGGCGACCTCGCGCAGCTTGCGGTCCCGGCGCTGCGACCGGCTCGCCAGGATCGCGAACGCCTCGTCCGCGGTGCAGCCGTGCCGGCCCATGAGCACGCCCTTCGCCTGCTCGATGACCGCCCGCGACCGCATCGCCCGGCGCAGCTGGCGGCTGAGCTCCTCGGCCCCGGCGTGGGCCGCGGCGTGGACGACGGCGCCCGCGGCGAACCGCGCGAACGTGCGCGCCGCCTCACGCCCCGCGGCGTCGAACGCCCCGCCGTCGGTGCGGTACAGGTTGAGGGAGCCGACCACCCGGTGGTCGATCGGCATGCCCACCGCCAGGACCCCCGTGACGCCGCGGCGCCGGGCCAGCGCCGCGAGGTCGCGGTAGCGCGCCTCGGTGGCGGTGTCCGGGACCGTGACCGTCGACCCGCTCGCGGCCGCGTCCGTGCAGGGACCGGAGCCCGCGTCGTACTGCCGCTCGTCCAGCTCGGCCGCCACGGGCCCGGTCACGCCGACGGTGACGGCGCCGGCCGGGTGCACCAGCGTCACCGACGCCTCCGCGGTCCCGGCGAGGCTCGCGACGGCCAGCTCCGCGACCCGCGTCAGCGGGACGGTCAGCGACCAGGGGTCCGGCTCGACCCGGCTGAGCTCCAGCAGGGCGTCCTGGAGCGCGAGCGGCCCGCGCGGGGCACCGTCGGGAGCCATCGGTCCCTCCGTCCGTCGGAGGGCCAGTCCACCCGCCCCGCCCTCCCGGCCGGAGTGCCGAAGGTCCCGCCCGCCAGGGCCGGTCAGCCGCCGCGCGCGGGGCGGCGGGGCGCACGCTCGGCCCGTGTCCCGGACCGTCGTCCACCAGCTCGTGCTGGTGTCCCTCAGCGTGCCCCTGCCGGCGCCGGGGTGACCAGCGCGGCGAGCTGCTCGCGCAGCGCCGCGGTGAGGACCGGCAGGTCGGGCACCCGGTCGGGGTCGGCGACCGCGGTCACCGTCAGGGTGCCGGCGTAGGACAGCGCGTCGAAGGAGACGGTGACGTCGCCGGCCTCGCCGGAGGCCACCGGCAGCACCTGCTCGACCGGCCGCCCGGCGAGGGCGAGCGGGGTGGGCGGTCCGGGCACGTTGCTGACCAGGGTGTGGAAGCGGTGCTGGCGGCGGAGCCACCAGCGGTAGGCGCCGGTCGCCGCGAGCAGCCCGAACAGCGACCCCAGGAGCGCGGTCAGCGGCGGGCCGGTGGCCGCGTCACGGGCTCGCCGAACCGTGCCCGCGAACCGGCGCAGCCGCTCCCGCGGGTCCCCGGCAGCGGGGACGGCGACCACGAGCGGGGTGGCGGCGTTGCCGAGCTCGGTGACCCCGGCCGCCCGCCGCCCGGTGACGACGACGGTGACCGCCACCGGGTCGACCGACTCGCCGCGGCTCGCCAGCAGCGCGCCGAGCGCCCCCGCGACGGCGACGAGCAGCGCGTCGTTCACCGTCCCGCCGGCCCGGTGCGCCGCCGCCCGCAGCGGCTCGAGCGGCACCCGCACCGCCGCCGTCCGCCGCCGGGGCCCGGTGCGCGCCAGCAGGCTGCACGGCGCCGCCCGGGCCGGGCGGAGGCCGCCCGCCGACCGGCCCGCGTCCCGCACCAGCCGGGCTGCCTCCCGCAGCCGGCCCAGCGCCCGGGCGCGGCGGCGCCAGGCGTCGGCCGCGAGGGACCGGTAGGGCGGCAGCGGCCGGGGCGGCGTGCGGTCGGGTGGCGCGCCGCCGTCGGCGAGGGAGGCCAGCAGCGCCAGCCCGCCGATCCCGTCGGCGACCACGTGGGAGAGCACGACGACCACCGCGCTCCGCCCGCCGGGCAGGTCCGGGACGACGACGGCCGCCCAGCCCGGCCGGCCCTCCGGGAGCGGGCCGGCCACCAGGTCGGTGGCGAGGTCGAGCAGGCCCTGGTCGTCCCCGGGACACCGCACGGTGCGGACGTGCGCCGCCGGGTCCGGGTGCGGCTCGTCCGCCCAGACCGGCCGGCCCGCGCCCGGGGGCACCCGGACCAGCCGCTGCCGCAGCCGCCGCACCCCGCCGAGCCGCTCCGCGAGGACGCGGGCGACCTCCCCGTCGTCCGCGTCCCCCGGGCCGAGGACGAGCACCGCGCCGAACTGCATCGGCACGCCGCCGCGGCCGAGCGCCCGCATCCCCAGGTCCTCCGCGCTCGCCCGGGGGACGGCGCCGGTCACCGCTGCGGGACGGCGAGGCCGCGCCCGCCCGGCACGGCGGCGACCACCTGCCGGGCGAGGCGGTCCATCACCGCCTCCTCGTCGACGGGGACGGCCAGCACGCGCAGGCCCGTGCCGACCAGCCGCTCGCTCGGCGCGCCGTCGGTCCCCGGGACGTGCCGCAGCGGCAGCAGCCGGGCGCACACCCGCTCGCGCAGCTCCGCCGAGTTCCGGCCGACTCCCCCGCTGAACACCAGGGCGTCCCAGGAGTCCAGCGTCGTCGCGGCGCCGGCCGCGGCCATCGCCACCGACCGGACGAGGACCCGGAGGGCGAGGTCGGCGGCCCGGTCGCCGGCGGCGAGCAGCTCCCGGACGTCGGTGCGCCCGCCGGAGACCCCGGCCACGCCGGACCTGCGGTGCAGCAGCTCGCGCACGGCGGGCAGCGACCCGTCGGCGAGCTCGACCAGCCGCAGCACGACCTCCGGGTCCAGGTCGCCGCTGCGGGTCAGCGACGGGATCCCGCCGGCCGGGCTCAGCGCCATGGTGGTCGAGCGCGGCCGCCCGTCCTGCACCGCGCTGACGCTGCAGCCGCTGCCCAGGTGGACGACGACGGCGCCGCCCGGGCCGGGGAGGAGGTCGACCACGCTCTGCACCGCCAGGCCGTGGAACCCCCAGCGCCGCAGCCCGGCGGCCCGCGCCCCCGCCGGCAGCGGCAGGGTGACCGCGTCGTCGGGCAGGCCCGCGAAGAACCCGCCGTCGGGGACGAGCACCACCTCCGCCGCCGGCCAGCAGGCCCGGGCCTCGTCGAGGACCGTCAGCTGGCGCGGCAGGTGGAGGGGGTCCAGGTGCGCCTCGGCCCGCAGGCGCGCGAGCAGCGGGGCGTCGGCGCGGCGGGGGCCGGTCAGCAGCGGGCTGCCGTGCACCACGCGGTGGGCGACGACGTGCGGGTGCAGGCCGCGGCGGGCCACCGCGTCGGCCACCGCGGCCGCCGCGCCGGCCCAGCCGCCGGGCAGCCGGGCGTGCTCGACGGAGGAGCCGGGGCCGGTGACGGTGACGTGCGCCGGCTCGCCGCCCGGCTCGTCCCGCAGGCCGGCGATCTCCACGCGCAGCCGCAGGCCGGGGTCGCGGACGGCGGCCTTGAGCGAGGACGAGCCGACGTCCAGGGACAGCACGACCGGCGGGCCGGTCGCAGCGGGTCGGTCGGGCACGGACCGAGGTTGCCGGGCTCCGGTCACCGCCCGGGAGGGTCCGACGGCCCGGCCGGGGCGCGGGAGGTCACGACCGGCTCCAGCAGCACCACGGGGTCGGCGGGCGGGACGACCGCGCGGGGGAAGGCGGCCCGGTAGGCGCGGACGGCGTCGTCGCGGCCGGGCGTGCCGGGCCGCAGCAGCCGCGCGCGGAAGGCCAGGACGCGCCCGTCCCGCCGGACGCTGACGTGCCGGGGCTCGCCGTCGAGGTTCTTCCACCACGTCTTGCCGGCCGCCCCGCCGACGAGGACGACGAGGTCGGCGCCGGCCGGCGCCACCATCACCGGCAGCTCGTACCGCCGGCCGGTGCGCCGGCCGGTGTAGCCGAGGACGACGAGGTGCCGGCCGAGCACGCGGTGCGCCGGGCCGCGCGCGAGCGCGCGCACGAGCGGGTCCACGACCCGGTTGCGGACCTCCACGGCGCTCAGCCGACCAGCCGCTCGAGCGCGGTGGCGGCCAGCAGCCGGGCCCACCACGGCCGCCGGACGTGCACCGGGGGGCGGGTGCGCCGCCACAGGCGCCGGGCCGGGCGGACGGCCATCGCGCCGCCCTTCATGCTCACCCAGCCGCCGGGGCCCATCGTCACCCGCGCCGCGGCCCCGCTGGGCCGCCGCGCGAGGCGGGACGCCACGGCGACGGCGCCGAGCACGACCTCGGCGGTGGTGACCACGCGGGTGACGTCGACGACGGGGTGCCAGCGCACCCGGCCGTCGCGGACCTCGAACGCGCCCAGCGGCCGGGCCCCGGCCATCTCGGCGGCGGGCCGTCGCCCGGTGCGGCCGTCGCCGGCGGTCGCGGTGTGGCTGGTCGACCGCGTCGCGGTGATCACCGTGGCGCCGTCGCGCTCCACGGGCGGGTCGAACGCCGTCCCCTCGTCGTGCCGGGTGGTGCTGTCGGTCATCGGTCCTCCCTGGTCGCCCCGTCGGGGACGACCGTCACACCTGCGGCCCGGTCACCCCCCGGGCCGGAGGTCCCGGCTGCGGCGTCCTTCGGTCCCTGCCGGGCTCCCCGCCGGCGTGCGACCGCGCCGCCCACACCCCGTCCCGGGCGGCGGCCACGGCGGCGACCGCGCGGTCGACGTCGGCCTCGGTCGTCGTCGCGTTGGACACCGACACCCGCACCAGCCGCCGGCCGTGCCAGGTCGTCGCGCCCATCCACGCCTCGCCCGACCGCTGCACCGCCGCGACCACCGCGTCGGTCGCCGCGTCGTCGCCGAAGCCGAGCAGCACCTGGTTGAGGACGACGTCGTTGGCGACCTCGACCCCGTCGAGCTCCGCCGCCCGCTCGGCGAACCGGCGGGCGAGCGCGCAGCACCGGTCGACCAGCCCGGCGACGCCGCTGCGCCCGAGCTCCCGCAGCGCCGCCCAGGTCGCGAAGCCGCGGGCGCGCCGGGAGGACTCCGGTACCAGGTCGCTGGGCGCCCGCACGCCGTCCTGCCCGTGCCCGGTGAGGTAGGCCGCGGTGAACGACATGGCCGCCCGGTGGGCCGCGGGGTCGGCGCAGAACACGTAGCCGCTGTCGTAGGGGACGTTGAGCCACTTGTGGCCGTCGGTCGCCCAGGAGTCGGCGGCCCCCAGCCCGGCGACGAGGTGCCGGGTGGCCGGCGAGGCCGCGGCCCACAGCCCGAACGCGCCGTCGACGTGCACCCAGGCGCCGGCGCGGTGGGCCACGTCGATCGCGCCGGCGAGGTCGTCGCAGGCCCCCGTGTTCACGTTGCCGGCCTGCAGGCACACCACCCGGGGTCCGGGAGGCAGCCCGTCCAGCACGCGGGTGAGCGCGGCGACGTCGATGCGGCCCTGCCCGTCGGCGGCCACCGGGACCACCGCGCCCGAGCCGAGGCCCAGCAGCCGCAGCGCCCGGTCGACGGTCGCGTGCCGCTCGACGGAGGCGACCACCCGCACGGCCGGGGCACCGGTCAGCCCGTCGCGCTCCACGTCCCACCCGGCGTCGGCCAGGACCCGGTGGCGGGCCGCGGCGAGCGCGACGGTGTTGGCGCCCTGCCCGCCGGTGACGAAGCCGACCGAGACGCCGGCCGGGAGTCCCAGCAGGTCCGCGAGCCAGGCGCCGGCCACCTCCTCCACCGCCGCGGCCGCCGGGGAGGTGACCGTGTTGAACGCCGGCTGGTCCCAGCCGACGGCGAGCACGTCCGCGGCCGTGGCGGCCGGGAGCGCACCGCCGACCACGAACCCGAAGTACCGCGGGCCGGTGGTGGCCACGAGGCCCGGCTCCACCGCCGCGACGAGCTCCTCGACCACCCGGGCGGGGTCGGTGGGCCCGTCGCGCAGCGACCCGAGGGCCGCCCGCACCGCGGGGACGACGTCGGGCGGCGGGGCCACCGGCGCGTCCGGCACCCGGGCCCGGTAGGCCGCCACCCGGGCGGCCGCGTCGGCGAGCAGCGCCGCGAGATCGGCCCTCCCACGATCGGCCCTCTCACGATCGGCCATCGCGCGATCGTGCCACCGGCGCGGCCCCGGTGGCGGGCTACCGCCGCGCCGGGCGCAGGCGGAGCAGCGCGCCCAGCGCGACCAGGATCCCGACGACGCCGCCGGCGATGCCGAGCCACAGGACGACGCGGACGACGACCTCCCAGCCCCCGGACAGGTCGAACGGGAAGACCTGCAGGACGCGCACCGTGGCCGCCAGGCCGAAGGCCGTCGTCACCAGCGTCCCCGCCGGCGCCGAGGCACCCCTGGGACGCGCCAGCTGCAGGAGCCCCACGACGATCCCGGCCACGAGCGCGGCGTCGACGTAGGGCAGCACCCGGGTCGTCCCGTCGGTCAGGAAGGGCACGACCTCCCACCCCGGCCACACGTGGATCAGCAGCAGGAGGACCCCGTCGGCCACCACGGCGGCCACGGCGTTCGCCCGCCGCCCGGCCGTCGAGGGGAGGCGGGCCCGGACCTCGGTCATGACCCGATGCTGGGGAGGCCGGGACCGCCTCCCCAGGGCCGGAGGTCGGCCCGGGGCGGGACGAACGGACGCCGCGTGGGTCCGCCGTGCCGGGACGGGTGCCCCCGGGCCACAGGTCCCGGGTACTCCGGCCTTCCGGCCGCGTCGGCCGCCCGCCCGGCCGGGCACCCTCGGGGTCCCACCACCGAGAGGAGGCCGACGTGGACACGGTGAAGACCTGGACGGTGCGCATCGACATCGGCGAGCACGACGGCCGGACCCGCGCCGTCGCCCACCTCCAGCCCCGCGAGACCGCGGCGGTCACCGGGATCGGGTTCGCCCGGCTGGACCCGGCCGACCGGGACGTCCCCGAGATCGGCGACGAGATCGCCGTCGCCCGGGCGCTGTCCGACCTGGCCCACCGGCTGCTGCGGACCGCGACGGAGGACGTCGAGCATTCCACCGGCGAGACCGCGCACCTGGTGATGTGAGGGCCGGCCGGCCCCCGGAGGTCCGGCCGCACCGGCGGGGACCCGGCCGGTGCGGTGAGTCCCGGCCGTGCCGGGAGTCCTCGTGACCGGTACCGCGGGCGCTCCGGAGGACGGGGAGCCGGTCGGCGACGAGGAACTCGACGCGGACCACCGGGTCCGGACACGCAGGAGGGGGTCGTCATGGACGTCCCGCACACCGGTCCCGAGGACGACCTGCGGATCGAGCTCGGCCTCGCGCGCCTGGAGCTCGACGCCGCACGGCGGGCGCGGCGGGGCAAGGACACGCCCGCGGCCCGGCAGCAGGTGGTGGACGCGATGGGCCGCATCGACCGGCTGCTCGACCGGTGGAACGACCTCGCGCGCACTCCCGTCTGACCGCCCGCCCACCGGGACGTCCGCCGCGCCGGGCGCCGGATCGTCGGGATGCGGGACCGCGGTGATCCTGCAGGCTGGGGGCCGCCGCCCCGGGCGCCGGGGCGCCCGGCTGGACGGAGGACACCCATGTGGGCACAGACGCTGCGCGGTCCCTTCCGGTTCGAGGAGGTGGAGGTCCCGGCCCCGGACGCCGGCGCGCTGGCGCCGGGGCACGTGCTGCTGGCCACCCGCGCCGGCGCGATCTGCGGCAGCGACCTGCCCAACTTCCGCGGCGGCGTGTGGCCGCACCCGGCCGCCGAGGACGGCTGGGGCGCCACCCGCGCGCCGGGCTTCCCGATGCACGAGATCGTCGGGGAGGTGGTCGCCAGCCGGCACCCCGACCACGCCCCGGGCGACCTCGTCGTCGGCTGGGCGTCGATGTTCGACGGCATCGCCGAGCTCGTCGTCACCGACGGCGAGGGCGTGGCCGGCTACGACACCGCGCTGCCGCCCACGACCGCGGTCATGCTGCAGCCGCTGGCCTGCGTGCTGTACGCCGCCGAGCAGCTCGGCGACGTGTCCGGGCAGTCGGTGGCCGTGATCGGCCAGGGCCCGATCGGGCTGCTGTTCAGCCACGTGCTCAAGGCGCGCGGCGCGGCGCGGGTGACCGGCGTCGACCCGGTGGACCGCCGCGACGTCGCGTCCGCCTTCGGCGTCGACGAGACGGTGACGGCGCGGGCCGAGCGGTGGGCGGGCACGCTGTCCGACGCCGACCGGCCCGCCGTCGTCGTCGAGGCCGTGGGCCACCAGGTGACGACGCTCAAGCCCGCGCTGGACGCCGTCGCGCCCGGCGGCCAGGTCTTCTACTTCGGCGTCCCGGACGACCCGATCTATCCCTTCGACATGATGACCTTCCTGCGGAAGAACCTGACCCTCCGCTCGGGCGTCACCCTGGAGCGCCGGCGGGTGCTGGCCGACGCCAGCGCCTACCTGGCCGCGCACCCGGAGCTGCGCGACTGCTACGTCACGCACGTCCACCCGGTCGCCGACGTGGAGGCGGCCTTCGGCGCCGCGGTCGCGCCCCGGCCGGGGCAGCTCAAGATCGCGGTCGACATGACCTGACGGGCGCCGTCCCGACCCCCCGTCGGAGGTCGGAGACGTGTTGCGCCTGCCGCGCGGGCCCCAGCATGCTGGCGCGGCACGGGGTTCCGGACGACCACGCACCGCCACCACCTGGAGGCTCCATGCGTGCACGACGTCGGCGTCCCGCCGGTGCCCGAGGCGGCGGCGCGCGGCCTGTCCTCGTCCGCCCACGCCGGCCCCGGCGTCGCCCCGTCGTCAGCCACGACCCCGACGCGTCCCGGGTGGCGTCCCGCCGCCTCTCCCGCCGGGCCGAGGACGCCGTCACCGTCGCGGGGGCGCTGGTGTTCTCCGCGGTCGTGGCCGGCACCGCGGACGTCGTGACGAACGAGGTCACCAGCTCGGACACCGCCGCGGACCCCTCGTCCTCCGCGACGGTGTGGCTGCTCCTCGGCATCGCCCTGCTGCTCCTGGGCGGGGTGCTCTCGGCGCTGGTCGCGCGGTGGGTCAGCGGGCGGCGTCCGGCGGCGGTCCGGCCGGCCGGGGTGCGGTCCCCCGAGCGGACGGTGTGGTGGTCCCGGCTGCCCGGCCGTGCCGCGCGCACCGCGACGGGCGCCGCGGTCCTGCTCGTCACGACCGGGGTCGCCTCGCTGGCGCAGGCCCTGCAGGGCACGCCCGCCACGGGCGGGATCGTGCGCGCGTTCAGCGCGATCTGGGAGAGCCCGCCCGCCCCGTCGAACCCGCCTCCGCCCGCCGCGGCGCCGTCGGGCGAGCCGGCGCCGGAGGACGCGGACGCCGGGACCCCGCCGGCTCCGGAGGTCCCGGCCGCCACCGGTGAGGCGCCGCCGCCCGCAGGTGGCGTCGGGGCCCCGCCGAGCGTGGTCGCTCCCACCCCCGAGGCCGCGCCGCCGCCGGCGCCCGCCCCGGCGCCCGAGACGGACGCGCCCGATGCCGGTGTCGAGCCGGCGCCCGCTCCGGACACCGCACCACCGACCGTCGACGAGTCCGCACCGCCGGCCGCGCCGCAACCGGACGCCGAGGCCGGGGCCGGGTTCGGGAGCGAGGACGCCGAGCCGCCGACCGGGGTCGACGAGGTGCCCGAGCCAGGTGCCGGGTCCGTCCCGTCGCTGCCGGAGCCCGAGACGGAGTCCGGGCCGTCGACCGACACCGGGTCCTCGGCCGACACCGGGTCCTCGGCCGACACCGGGTCCTCGGCCGACACCGGGTCCTCGGCCGACACCGGGTCCTCGGCCGACACCGGGTCGTCGAGCGGCGACGAGCCGGCGCCCCTGCCGGAGACGCCGCCCGAGCCCGAGACGCCGTCCGAGCCCGAGGCGCCGTCCGGGCCCGACACCTCGAGCGAGCCCGACACCGCGACCGAGCCCGAGACCCCATCCGCGCCGGAGACGTCGACCGAGTACGAGCCGGCCCCCGCGCCGGAGACGCCATCCGAGCCAGAGACGCCATCCGAGCCAGAGACGCCATCCGAGCCGGAGACGCCATCCGAGCCGGAGACGCCATCCGAGCCGGAGACGCCGTCCGTGCCGGCACCGGCCCCCGACGCGGCAACCGAGACGGAGCCGGGAGCGGACCCGGCGGGTGAGCCCGAGACGCCGCCCGAGCCGGCCCCGGCGCCCGAGCCGGCCCCGGCGCCCGAGCCGGAGCCCGCACCGGAGACCTCGGTCGCCCCGGAGCCGGAGCCCGAGCCGGAGCCCGCACCGGAGACCTCGGTCGCCCCGGAGCCGGAGCCCGAGCCGGAGCCGCAGCCGGCTCCTGGACCCGAGGCGGCGCCCCAGCCGGATACCGCGCCCGCGCCGGAGCCCGCACCCACTCCTGCGCCCGAGCCGGCACCGGCACCCCAGCCGGAGCCGGTGCCAGCGCCAGCGCCGGAGTCACCTCCCGCACCGCAATCGGAGGCGCCGCAAGCAGAGGCACCGCAACCGGAGGCACCGGTCGAGGCGGGCCCGGGACACCAGTCCGCTCCCCCGCCCGGAGCGGAACCCGCACCGGCACCCGCGCCTACGCCCGCACCCGTACCGGAGCCGGTGCCCCAGTCCGAGATGGCGCCTGCGCCGGCACCTGCCCCCGAACCGGCACCGCAGCCGGAGGCGACGCCGGCGCCGGGAGCCCCGTCTGAGCAGGCTCCCCAGCTCGAGCCGCAGCCGGTGCCCGCACCCGGGCCCGAGGCGCCGCCGGCACCGGCGGACGACCAGCCGCCGGTCCCGCAGCCCGAGGTCCCGCCTGCGCCGGCGCCCCTGCCGGACCCGGCACCCGACCTGGAAGCGCCTCCGGCGCCCGAGCCAGCGCCGCAGCCGGCTCCGGCACCCGCGCCCGAGCCAGCGCCGCAGCCGGCTCCGGCACCGGCCCCCGAGCCGGCGCCCGCGCCCGAGCCCGCCCCTCAGCCCGAGCCCGCGCCTCAGCCCGAGCCCGCCCCTCAGCCCGAGCCGGAGCCTGCGCCGGCACCGGAGCCCGGGCCGGCACCCGAGGCCCCGCCGGCGCCCGTACCAGCACCAGAGCCCGAACCGGCACCAGAGCCCGAACCGGCACCGGCACCCGAGCCAGAGCCGGCCGGTGAGCCGGCACCGGCACCCGAGCCAGAGCCGGCCGGTGAGCCGGCACCGGCACCCGAACCGGCACCCGCACCCGAACCGGCACCCGCACCCGAACCGGCGCCTCAGCCGGAGCCGGCCGTCGAACCAGCGCCGGCGCCCGAACCCGCACCAGAACCGGCTCCGGAGCCGGCACCAGCACCCGAGCCGGCTCCCGAGCCCGCAGAGGAGGCACCTCCGGCGCCGTGAGCGGCCGCGGCGCGGTCAGCCGCGCCGGGCGGCTCCCGGGGTGCCGTCGTGCGGGCCGGCGGACCGCGCCGACCGGGCATCGAGCCAGGCCTGGAACTCCGTCCGGCGACCGGCGCCCGCCCGGGCCGCGCCGACCACGGCCAGGAGCACGACGACGGCCACGAGCAGCAGCAGGCCGACGACGATGGACTCCCAGCCGAACAGCGGCGGGACGGTCATGCTCCCCGGGTCCGGCGGGGTCGGGACGTCTGCCACGGTCCGAGCGTGCCCGGTCGCGCGCTCCCGCGGCGCCCGGCGGCGGTCTTCCACCCGCGCGGGCGACGTCACGCAGAGAGACCCCCGGAGCCGGCAGCACCCGATCAGGCGCGGCGCCGTCGCCTCCCGGGTGATCCACCCCGGACGCCCGGACGGCGCCCCCGCCCGCCGCCCTACCGTCCCGGGAACCGGAACGGACCCGGACGGAGGGAGGCAGCGGGATGACCGTCGAGTTGCAGGTCGACGAGGAGCTCCGCCCGGCGGGCCCGGAGCGGCGCCGGCCCAACGTGTCGGGGGACCTGCCCACGGTCCTCGAGGCCGGGCCGATGTTCGGCCGCGCGGTGGCCGGCTACGACCGCTTCCAGGTCGACACCTACGTGCAGTGGGCCGAGGACCAGCTCGCCACCGCCGACCACGAGCGCGAGCACCTGGTCACCCGGCTGCTGAGCACCCGCGCCGCGCTCGACGAGGCCCGGGCGCTGCTCGGCCACTCGTCCGGGGGTGGGGAGTTCCTCCAGCTGTCCCGGCGGATCGGGTCGATGCTCGCCGCGGCGGCCGACGAGGCCGAGGGCATGCGCGCCGAGGCCGAGGCCGCCTGGGCCGCGGCCTCCGAGCAGGCGGACCGCGTCCTCGCCCGCGCGCAGCGGACCCTCGCCGACGCCGAGGCCGAGGCCGACCGGACGGCGGCCGCCGCGGCCGCGCACGCCGCGGAGACGACGGAGCGGGCCGCCCGGGTCCTCGACGACGCCGGGCGCGCGGCCGCCGCCACCCGCGCGGAGGCCGACGCGCGACTCGAGGAGGTGCTGACGGCCGAGCGCCGCGCCGCCGCCCACGCCGACCGGGTGCGGCAGCGGGCCGAGGAGGACGCGGCCGCCGCCCGGGTCCGGGCGCGGGCCGAGATCGTCGCGATGCTGGCCACCGGGCGCGAGGAGCGGCGGCGCGCCGACGCCGAGGCGACCACCACCCGGGAGCGCCTCGACCGGGAGGCGGTCACGCGGCGCGCCGCCCTCCTGGCCGAGCTGGCGGACCTCGGGCGGCAGCGGGCCGCGCTCCGGGCGGAGCTCGACCTGCCCGCCCGCCCGGCGCCCCCGCCGCCGCCCGGCCGGCTGCACGTCCTCCGGCAGTGGTCGGGCCTCCTGCGCGGGGTGCGCGACCGCGCGTCCTGACCCGGACGGCGCAGCGCCCCCTTCCCCGGCCCCGGCGTCGGTGGTCCACTTCCCCCCTCGGCTTCCCGGCGACGCCAGCAGGGTCTGGAGGCGGCGATGTCCCTGGAGCAGGACGTGGCGGCGGCCCGCCGCGCGGTGGACGCGCTGGAGGAGGCGTGCGCACCGCTGACGGGTCACTTCGGGGACACCGTGGACGCCCGCCGGCTCAGGGTCGACGTCGCCCGGCTGCGGGACGACCTGGCCCTCCTCTGCGGCACCCGGGTCCGCACGGCCTGGGAGCCGTTCGCGGCCGTCTACGGCGACGGCGACGACGAGGGCCTGGGCGGGTCCGGCCGCACCCACCGGTGACCACCACCGCGCCGCGCGGGACGGGGGCGACCTCGGCCGGACGCGGTGACGGCGGGCCGGCCCCCCGCCGCGCGACGATCGCGGCGCGCACGCTGCGCACCGACCGCTGGTGGCTGCAGCCGGCGCTCACCGTCGCGGCGCTGCTGGCGTTCGTCGTCTACGCGACGGTCCGGGCGTTCCAGGGCGCGTACTACTTCTCCGAGCCCTACATCTCGCCGTTCTACTCGCCGTGCCTGTCGACCCGGTGCGAGGGCGACACCTTCCCGGAGCTGTTCACCGGCCCGACGTGGATCTCCCCGGCGATCTACGTCCTGGTGTTCCCGCTGGGCATCCGGTTGACCTGCTACTACTACCGCAAGGCCTACTACCGGTCGTTCTGGCTGTCCCCGCCGGCCTGCGCGGTCGCCGAGCCGCACCGGCGCTACACCGGTGAGACGCGGTTCCCGCTGGTCGGGCAGAACGTGCACCGCTACTTCCTCTACGCGGCGCTGCTCATCAACGTCGTCCTCTTCTACGACGCCGTCCTCGCCTTTCGCGACGAGACCGGCGAGTGGGGCCACATGGGCCTGGGCACGCTCGTGCTGCTGGTCAACGCGACGCTGCTGGCCCTCTACTCGCTGTCCTGCCACTCGTGCCGGCACGTCGTCGGCGGGCGGCTGAACAACTTCTCCCGGCACCCGCTGCGCTACCGCGCCTGGACGCTGGTCTCCCGGCTCAACGCCCGCCACATGCAGTGGGCCTGGGCGTCGATGGCCAGCGTCGCGCTGGCCGACCTCTACGTCCTCCTGCTCGCCACCGACACGATCCGGGACGTGAGGTTCTTCTGATGGAGCTCGAGCGGCACGCCTACGACGTCGTGGTGGTCGGGGCCGGCGGCGCCGGCCTGCGCGCGGCGATCGCGGCGCACGAGGCCGGGGCGCGCACCGCCGTCGTCTGCAAGTCCCTGCTCGGCAAGGCGCACACGGTCATGGCCGAGGGCGGCATCGCCGCGGCGATGGGCAACGCCTGGCCGGAGGACGGCTGGCGGGTGCACTTCCGGGACACCATGCGCGGCGGGAAGATGCTCAACCACTGGCGGATGGCGCAGATCCACGCGCAGGAGGCGCCCGACCGGGTGCGCGAGCTGGAGGACTGGGGCGCGCTGTTCGACCGCACCCCCGACGGGCTGATCAGCCAGCGGGACTTCGGCGGCCACCGCTACGCGCGGCTCGCGCACGTCGGCGACCGCACCGGCCTGGAGCTCATCCGCACGCTGCAGCAGCGCACCGTCGCCCTCGGCGTCGACGTGTTCATGGAGTGCACGGTCACCCGGCTGCTCACCGACGACGAGGGCCTCACGGGGGCGTTCGGCTACTGGCGGGAGTCGGGCCGGTTCGTCGCCTGGGAGGCACCGTCGGTCGTGCTGGCCACCGGCGGCATCGGCAAGGCCTGGAAGGTCACCTCGAACTCGTGGGAGTACACCGGCGACGGGCACTCGCTGGCGCTGCAGGCCGGCGCCGGGCTGGTGAACATGGAGTTCGTCCAGTTCCACCCGACCGGGATGGTCTGGCCGCCGTCGGTCCGCGGGATCCTGGTCACCGAGAGCGTCCGCGGCGACGGCGGCGTGCTGCGCAACTCGGCCGGCAACCGGTTCATGTTCGACTACATCCCGGACTACTTCCGCAAGGAGACCGCGGAGACCGAGGACGAGGCCGACCGCTGGTACGAGGACAAGAAGAACAACCGGCGCCCGCCCGAGCTGCTGCCCCGCGACGAGGTCGCCCGCGCCATCAACAGCGAGGTCAAGGCCGGCCGCGGCTCCCCGCACGGCGGCGTCTTCCTCGACATCGCCACCCGCCGCCCGGCCGAGTACGTCCGCCGCCGGTTGCCGTCGATGTACCACCAGTTCAGGGAGCTGGCCGACGTCGACATCACCGCCGAGGCGATGGAGGTCGGGCCCACCTGCCACTACGTGATGGGCGGCGTCGAGGTGGACCCGGACACCGCCGCGGCGTCCGTGCCGGGGCTGTTCGCGGCGGGCGAGGTCGCCGGCGGGATGCACGGCTCCAACCGGCTGGGCGGCAACTCGCTGTCGGACCTGCTGGTGTTCGGCCGCCGCGCCGGCGCGGCCGCGGCCGAGCACGCGGCCAAGCGGGCCGGCGTGGTCGCGCTCGCCGACGAGGCGCTGGCCGACGCGGCCCGGGCGGCGCTGGCGCCGTTCGAGCGGGAGGGCGGCGAGAACCCCTACACCGTGCAGCAGGACCTGCAGCAGACGATGCACGACCTGGTCGGGATCATCCGCACCGCGCCGGAGGTGGAGCAGGCGCTGGACCGGATCGCCGCCCTGCGGGAGCGGGTCGCGGCGGTGTCGGTCGAGGGGCACCGGCAGTACAACCCCGGCTGGCACCTGGCCCTGGACCTGCCGCACCTGCTGCTGGTCAGCGAGTGCGTCGCCCGCGCCGCGCTCGCCCGCGAGGAGAGCCGCGGCGGGCACACCCGCGACGACTTCCCCGCGCCCGACCCGGAGTGGGGGCGCACCAACCTGGTCTGCACCCGGACGCCGGACGGCGGGGTGACCGTGGCCCGGCAGCCGCTGCCACAGATGCCGCCGGAGCTGGCGGAGGTCTTCGAGGAGGGCGCATGACCGAGCCTGCGGAGCCGAGCATCGGGGGGACCGACGGCGGCAGGGACCGGGACGGCGGGTACGACGCCACCTTCCGGGTCTGGCGGGGCGACGCCTCCGGCGGGGAGCTGCAGACCTTCACCGTGCCGGTGCACGAGGGCGAGGTGGTCCTCGACGTCATCCACCGGCTGCAGGCCACGCAGGCCGGCGACCTCGCCGTCCGGTGGAACTGCAAGGCCGGCAAGTGCGGCTCGTGCAGCGCGGAGGTCAACGGCCGGCCGCGGCTGATGTGCCTGACCCGGATGAGCACGTTCGCCGAGGACGAGCCGGTGACCGTCACCCCGCTGCGCACGTTCCCGGTGATCCGCGACCTGGTCACCGACGTCTCCTACAACTACGAGAAGGCCGCGCAGGTCCCGGCGTTCACCCCGCGCCCGCGCGACGCCGACGGCAACCACCGGATGCAGCAGGTCGACGTCGAGCGGCCGCAGGAGTTCCGCAAGTGCATCGAGTGCTGGCTGTGCCAGGACACCTGCCACGTCATCCGCGACCACGAGGACAACAAGGCCGCCTTCGCCGGGCCGCGCTTCCTCATCCGGCTGGCCGAGCTGGACATGCACCCGCTCGACGTCGTCGACCGCCGGGACGCCGCCCGGGAGGAGTTCGGCCTGGGCTACTGCAACATCACCAAGTGCTGCTCGGAGGTCTGCCCCGAGGGCATCCACCTCACCGACAACGGCATCATCCCGCTCAAGGAGCGGGTGGTGGACCGCCGGTACGACCCGCTGACCTGGCTGGGGTCGCGTATCGGGCGGCGCCCGCGGCGCTGACCCGGGGGACGCGCACGTGCCCGTTGCCACGGGCGGCGACCGCGGGAACGCTCGCCGGTGCGGCGGTGCCGCACCGGGCGTCGCCGCACGCACGAGAGGAGCGGTGACGTGTACGCACGGACGACCACCATCCACGGCACGGCGCAGGCGATCGACGACGCGGTCACCTACATGCGCGACGACGTGATGCCGGCGGTCCAGGAGATGGACGGCTTCGTCGGCCTGTCCTTCCTCGCCGACCGCGACACCGGCCGCTGCATCATCGCGACCGCCTGGCAGACCGAGGAGGCGATGGGCGCCACGGCCGACCGGGTGCGGCCGATGCGCGACCGGGTCGCGGAGCTCCTCGGCGGCGGGGCGGAGGTGCGGACCTGGGAGATCGCGGCGCTCCACCGGCTGCACGAGGCGCCGGCCGGGGCCTGCGCGCGGGTCACCTGGGTGCGTTCGGACCCCGCGCGGGTCGACGAGCTCCTGGACACCTTCCGGATGGGCGTGCTGCCGAGGGTCGAGGAGCTGGACGGCTTCTGCAGCGCGAGCCTGCTGGTCGACCGCCACGAGGGCGCGGCGGCCGCCACCGTGACCTACGCGGACCGCGCGTCCCTGGAGCGCAACCGGGAGGCCGGTGCGGGCATCCGGGAGCGGGCGAGCCGGGAGAGCGGGGCCGAGATCACCGAGGTCGCCGAGTTCGAGCTGGTGCTGGCCCACCTCCGGGTGCCCGAGACCGTCTGAGCGCCGTCACGGCCCGGCGGCCACCGGCTGCCGGGCCAGCCGGTCGACGCACGCGTGGGTGCGCTCGAGCAGCCCGTGCGCCGCGGCGGGGGTCGGCGCGATCGCGGTCAGGCCGAACCGGCCGTCGACCGCCAGCCCCGACAGCATGTGCAGGACGACGCCGGTGCGGGTGCGCCGGTCGAAGCGCAGCCCCTCCCGGTCCACCGCCTCGACGACCTCCCGCGGCGGCAGCCCGGTCCAGGCCGGGTCGACCAGGTTGTCGGTGGCGCAGTAGCAGTGGACGGTGCCGTCGTCGGCGGTCCACCGGCCGGCCTCCGGGTCGTAGCGGCCGGGCACGAGGTTGCGCAGCACCGTGTACGGGTGCGTCGTGCCGCCCTTGCGGAGGTTGATCTCCAGCCCCTGCAGCGTCCACCCGCCCGGGCCGGACGTGGCGACGAAGTCCACGCCGTACCGGCCGCGGGCGCCGCACCGGGCCAGCGCCTCCCCCGCCGCCCGCCCGTACCGCCCCAGCTCCGCGGCGTAGTGCGGCTCGGCCGGGAACCGGCAGCCGAGGTACACCTGGCCGCTGTCCCCGCCGAGCACCTGCTCGTGCGTGGAGAGCACCGTGACGCGCCCGTCCGGGGTGATCTCGCCCTGCACGCTGGGGCTGGCGAACCGGTCCCCGGTCACGAACTCCTCGACGACGCCGCCGAGGGTCAGCGCGGTGAGGTACCAGTCGGGCAGCCGGCGGACGGCGTCGCGCAGGTGGCCCGCGGAGCCGGGCAGGCCCTCCCGGCGCAGCACCACGTTGCCGTCGCCGGCGCCGCTGTCGTCGAGCTTGAGCACCACGCCCGCGGCGGTCGGCCGGCGGCGCAGCACGTCGTCGACGGCGCGGTCGACGTCGTCGACGGTGTGCACGTCCTCGCACCCGGCCGGCACCGGCACGCCGGCGTCGGCGAGCAGCCGCCGGCCGGCGCTCTTGAACCCCAGCGGCCACAGCTCGGGAGCGGTGCCGTCGACGGGGACGTCCAGCCGCCGGGCGATCTCCACCTCGTCGGCGGTGACGTTCCACGGCTCGAGGAACGCCGGCCGGCCGCCGATGTGCCGGCGCAGGTCCTCGACCAGGTCCGGCCGGTCGCGCAGCTTCGCGGCGACCGGGCGGTAGGACGCGTCCGGGACGACGAGCACCCGCAGCCGCCGGCGCACCGAGGCGCGGTCGGCGGGCGGCACCAGGGAGAGGTAGTGGTCGACCAGCGCCTGCGGCGGCGGGGCGCTGCTGACGAAGACCAGCTCGCAGCCGGGGACGCGGGGCAGCAGGAGGACGGTGACCAGGTACCGGTGCTCCAGGGCCGGCAGGCGGTCGGCGTAGTGGGACAGCAGCGACTCGCCGATGCTGAACGAGGGCAGCGTCACCAGCACGTGCGGCGTCGGGGAGCCCGGCGCGTTCGCCGCGCAGGCCGGTGCCAGGTCCCGCTGCAGCTCGGCGAACTCCCGCACGGCGGCCCCCCGGCGCACTCGGCCCCCGCGCGTCGACCATCCTCCCGCGGGACCGGCGGCCGGAGGAGGCCGTCGGGCGCGCGACCTCAGGAGCGGCCGGTCAGCCAGAGCAGGAGCCCGATGACCAGCCCGACCGTCGAGTGGCCGACCACGCCCCGGGCGTGGCTGACCAGCGGGTAGGCGGTCATCGTCGGCAGCGCGGTCCCCTCGTCGACCAGCACGAGGGCGGCGGCGCCGACGGCCGGCCCGGCGGCCAGCGGCGACCAGCCGCGGCGGACCAGCGTCGCGGCGAGCACCCCGTAGGTCACGCCGAGGGTGCGGTGCACGGCGAGCCCCACCCGGCCGGCCGCGGCGTCGTCGAGGTCGCGCCCCGCGACGGCGCCGAGCTGCTTGCCCAGCTGCACGAGCGCGCCGCCCGGCGCGATCTCCTCCTCCCGCCGTCGGGACTCCGCGCTCTGCCGGCCGTGGAACCAGCCGGTGGCGGCGTCCATGGTGCGGCTGGCCGCGTACCCGGCCAGTGCCCCGGTCCAGAGCGAGCTGCGGCTACCCGTCATGGCGCCACCGTGGCGGTCCGGCGCCGCGCCGGGCAGGGGGTGCGGGCCGCCGCGGGGCCGCCGCGGGACGGAGCGGGCGCGTCCGGACGGTCGGTGCCCGCGGACCCACGGTCAGGCGGGGGTGCGCGGCGCCGCGGCGTCGGCGACCGACCCGCGCGGGCCGGGCACCGGGGGCCGGCGCAGCGGCCGGAACGCGGTCCGCAGCTCGTCGACGAGCAGGTGCGGCTCCTCCCACGCGGCGAAGTGCCCGCCGCGGGGCAGCCGGTTGTAGTGGATGAGCCGGGGGTAGGCGCGCTCGGCCCAGCTCAGCGGCGCCTCGTACTGCTCGCCGGGGAAGACGCTGACCGCCACCGGGATCTGCACGCCCTTCGCGTCGAAGAAGCCGCCGCGGTACTCCCAGTACAGCCGGGAGGCGGAGACGCCGGTGCCGGTCAGCCAGTACAGCGTCACGTTGTCGAGGACCTCGTCGCGCGTGAGCTCGCCGGTGCCGCTCGCCGTCCGGTCGAGGGCGGCCAGGACGGCCGCGGCGGGCTGGCCGTCGGCGTCGTTGTGGTCGAGCAGCCAGGCGGCCAGGCCGACGGGTGAGTCCGCGATGCCGTAGAGGGTCTGCGGGCGGGCGGCCATGTAGCGGGCGTACTCGACCTGCCCGAACGTGCGCAGCAGCTGCCCGTAGGCGCGGCGCTCCTCGTCGGAGAGGCCGGGCGGCGGCGGCTCGCCGGCCAGGGCGGCCGCGTTGACGTCGGCCGGGACGGTGGCCGGCATGTTGGTGTGGACGGCGAGCAGCCCCGGCGGCGCCTGCAGGCCCATCTGGTCGACGACGAACGCGCCCCAGTCGCCGCCCTGCGCGACCCAGCGCTCGTAGCCCAGGCGCTCCATGAGCGTGGCCCAGGCGCGGGCCATGCGCTCCGGCCCCCAGCCGGTGGCCGCCGGCTTGCCGGAGAAGCCGTAGCCGGGCATCGAGGGGACGACGACGTCGAAGGCGTCGGACGCGTCGCCGCCGTGTGCCGGTGGGTCCACGAGCGGGCCGACGATCTTGAGCTGCTCGACCACCGAGCCGGGCCACCCGTGGTTGACGACCAGCGGCAGGGCGTCCGGGTGCGGGGAGCGGACGTGCAGGAAGTGGACGTCCAGCCCGTCGATCTCGGTGAGGA
Source organism: Geodermatophilus sp. SYSU D01180 (assembly GCF_054050415.1). Classification (NCBI taxonomy): domain Bacteria; kingdom Bacillati; phylum Actinomycetota; class Actinomycetes; order Geodermatophilales; family Geodermatophilaceae; genus Geodermatophilus; species Geodermatophilus sp. SYSU D01180. The sequence continues at coordinate 28,731 of NZ_JBJGZH010000002.1, forward strand.
ACTGGGGCAGGGCGTTGAGCCGCGCCTCGCAGGCGCGCCAGTCGTAGGCGGTGGCCCAGTGGTCCGCGAGGGCCCGCATGGTGGCGAGCGGGACGCCCTGGGAGGTGTCCGGGACCGTCTCCCGCTCCGGCCAGACCGTCGCCGCGACGCGCCGACGCAGCTCGGTGAGCGCCTCCTCGGGCACCTCCACGCGGAACGGGCGGACGGTCCCTGCTGCCGCGGTCGTCATGGCCGGGTCCCTCCTGGGGGTGCGTCGGTCTAGCCGAAGGTGAGGACGTACCCGGCGACGCCGGGGGCGGTGAACTCGACCTCGAACAGCCGGTCGTCGACCGGGCCCGGCTGCCGGACCAGCTGGTACAGCCGCCGGCCGGTGGCGATGCCGTGGCCCCGCGCGTCCACGTCGCCGCCGGCCGCCTCCCCCGGCGGCCGCCCGTCCAGCCGCACGCGGAAGGGCACGGAGACCCCCGGGGCGATCGGGCCCATGACCAGGTGCAGGTCGCGGGCGCGGAAGCGGCAGGCCAGCCGCCCGCCCGGCTCGTCGAGCACCACGGCCTCGGCGCCGACGGTCCAGCGCCCGGCCGCCGCCCAGGCGCCGGGCCGCAGGCGCGCCGGGACCTCGTACACGTGCGGCCGGTCGGGGGCCGTGCCCTGCGGGGAGCCGAAGGCGGAGGACCGGCCGTAGCCGAGGTACTCCTCCGGCGAGCCCAGGGCGTCCCAGTCGGCGGGGGCCTCGACGCCCTGGCCGACGACGGTGACCGGGTCGCGGCCGAGGACGTCGGCGCCGGCCTCGGCCAGCAGCTGCTGGAGCACCGTCTCCGACCGCGTCTCGCCGCCCTCCCCGAACCAGTGGTGGCGGATGCGCCCGGTGACGTCGACGAAGTACAGCGCCGGCCAGTACCGGTTGGCGAAGGCCCGCCAGATCGCGTACCCGCTGTCCAGCGCGACCGGGTGGGTGACGCGCAGGTCCTCGAGCGCCCGGCGCACGGCACCGGCGTCCCGCTCGAAGGAGAACTCCGGCGTGTGCACGCCGAGGACCACCAGCCCGTCCTCCCGGTACCGGTCGGCCCACGCCCGCACGTAGGGCAGGGTGCGCAGCCAGTTGATGCACGTGAAGGTGCAGAAGTCGACGAGGACGACGCGGCCGCGCAGCGCCTCGGTCGACAGCGGCTCGGTGTTCAGCCACCCGGTCGCCCCGTCGAGCGCCGGCATCCTGCCCTCCGTGGGCAGCAGTGCGGGGGTCGCCATCTCCCGGACCTCCTCGACGTGGCTCGGGTGGACGGGGCTCAGGTGCCGGCGCCGGGCCCGACGGCCGGTTCCGGGGACCACCACAGGAGCCGGATGCCGCTCATCTCCAGCCGGGTGCCGGAGGCGTCCGAGCCGCAGCGCAGGACGACCTGCATGCAGGTGGGACAGCGGAGCACGAGGGCGGGCGCGTCGGCGTAGACCAGGTGCGCCCCGAGCGGGGCGCGGCCGCCGCAGTACGTGCAGGTGGACACGGCCGCGGTCGCCTCGGCGGTGAGCACCTCGGCCAGGACGCCGGCCGCCGCGTTGCCGTCCAGCCGGCGCTCGTCGACCCCGGAGGGCGCCCCGCCGGTCCCCTCGTCGGGCAGGTGCTCGGACCGGTCCATCGCCGTCCCCTCCCCCCGGCCGCGGACGCTGCCGTGGCGGCCACTGTCGCGCCGGGCGCCGGGCCGCGCATCGGTCATCCGACCGTCCCCGGCGGCCGCGCACCCCTGCCGCCGCCGCGCCCGCTGCGGGAGACTCGCACCTCCACGGGGTGAGGCCACGACGCCGGCACGGAGCGACCGTCCGGGCGGCGAGTCGAGGGAGGCCCCCGTGGGCGACACCACGACCGGAGGCACCGGACTGGTCGGCCGGGACGCCGAGGGCGGCGTCGTCCGGGCGTTCCTCGACCGGGCCGCCTGCCGGGGCGACGCGCTGGTGGTGACCGGCGACCCCGGCGTCGGGAAGACCGCGGTGCTCGACGCGGCGGCGGGGACGGCGGCCGCGGCCGGGGCGCTGGTGCTGCGCGCCGCGGGGGTGCGGTCCGAGACGGAGGTCGGCTCCGCCGGCCTCTCCCAGCTGCTCCTGCCGCTGCTCGAGGGGCCCGACGGCCCGCCCCCCACCGCCCTCGCCACCGCCCTCGGCGCCCGGCCGGGAGCGCCGCCCGGTCCGCTGGCGACGGCGACCGCGGCCCTGGCGCTGGTCGACCACGCGGCGCGGGGGCGGCCGGTCCTCCTCGTCGTCGACGACCTGCCGGGGGGGGGGGGGGGGGGGGGGGGGGGGGGGGGGGGGGGGGGCGGGGGGGGGGGGGGGGGGGGGGACCGCGCCGGCGGGCGGCGCCGGGCCCCCCCCCCCGCCCCGGCCCCCCCCCCCCCCCCCCGCCCCCCCCCCCCCCCCCCCCCCCCCCCCCCCCCCCCCGCGGGTGCTCGGCCTCGTCGCCCGCCGGCTGCCCGGCCGCCGCTGCGGCTTCCTCGCCGCCGCCGGGACCGGCGGCGACTCGCTCCTGCTCGACGCCGGGCTGCCCCGCCTGGAGCTCGGCCCGCTCGACGACGCCGCGTCGGCGGACTTGCTCCGCACCCGCTCCCCCGGGCTGGCCGGGGACGTGCGCCGGCGCGTCCTCGACGCGGCGCGGGGCAACCCGCTGGCGCTGCTCGAGCTGCCCGCCGTCCTCCCCGGCTCCGACGGCGGGCCACTGCCCCTCCCGCCCGGGACGCGGCTGCACGCCGCCTTCGCCCGGCCGGTCGGCGCGCTGCCGGCCGCCACCCGCGCGCTGCTGCTGCTGGCCGCGCTGGAGGGCACCGGTGACCTCCGCGCGCTGCGCGCGGCCGCCCTGGCCGAGCGCCCCGAGCGGGACGACGGCTGGCTGGACGACCTCGCCCCGGCCGAGCGCGCGCGGCTGGTCCGCGTCGACCTGGCCGCCGGGCGCGTGGCGCTGCGGCACCCGCTCACCGGCGCGGCCGCCGTGGAGCTCGCCACCAGCGGCGACCGGCGGCGGGCGCACGCCGCGCTCGCCCGGGCGCTGGCCGGGGACCCGGAGCGCTGCGCGGGGCACCTGGCGCAGGCCGCGCTCGGGCCGGACGGGGAGGCGGCCGGCCTGCTCGAGCGGGCGGCCGGCCGGGCGCGGCAGCGCGGGGACGGGCCCGGCACCGTCGCCCTCCTGATCCGGGCCGCGGACCTCACCCCGCCCGGGCCCGCCCGGGCCCGCCGGCTGGCCGCGGCCGCCGCCGCGACGGTGGACACGACCGGCGACCTGCCGGCCGTGCCCGGGCTGCTCGCCCGGGCGCGGGCCGCCGACCCGCGCGCCGGCCGCTCCCCGGCGGTCGCCGCGGCCGCCGCCGCGCACCTGCTGCACGCCGAGGGCGACGTCGGCACCGCGCACCTCGTGCTGGCCCGCGCCGTCGGGACCGCGCTCGACGAGGGACCCGGCCCGGCCGCCGTCGCGGACGCCCTCCCGACCCTGCTGCTCGCCTGCCACCTCGCCGGCCGGGAGGACCTCTGGCGCCCCGTCGACGACGCCCTCGCCCGGCTCGGGACCGACGTCCCGCCCGTCCTGTCCGTGGCCGCCCGCACGGTCGCCGACCCCGCCCGGGCCACCCGCGCCGACCTCGACCGGCTCGAGGACCTGCTGACCGCGGTCCAGACCGACGCCGACCCGGCGTCCGTCGTCCGGGTCGCGGCCGCCGCCGCCCCCGCCGGCCGGCTCGCCGCCTGCCGCCCGGCCCTCGAGCGGGTCGTGTCCGCGGGAGGCCGGAACCGCGCCGCCGTCCTCGGTGCCCGGGTGCTGCTGGCGCAGGACGCGTACGCCGCCGGCCGCTGGGACGAGGCCGCCGGCGGCGCCGCGGAGGCGGTCCGCGAGGCCGGGGAGCTGGGGTACCGGCTGCTCGCCCTGCCCGCCGTCCACGTCCTGGCCCTGCTCGCGGCCGCGCGCGGCGACGAGGAGGCCGTCCGGTCCCGCACCGGCGACCTGGCCGCGGCGGCCGCGCACGGGGCCGGGCTCGCCGCGCACCTCGCCGCCCACGCGCGCGGCCTGGCCGCCCTCGGCCGCGGCGAGCACGACGACGCCGCCCGGCACCTCGCGGTGCTCGGGCCGGCCGGCCGGCCCGCGCCGCACGCGCCGGTCGCGCTGTCCGCCGCGCTGGACGTGGTCGAGGCGGCGGTGCGGACCGGCCGGCGGGCCGAGGCCGCCGCCTCCGTCGCCGCGCTGCGGCGCGCACCGGTCTGCGGCGCGGCGCCGGGGCCCGCGCTGGTGCTGGCCGGGGCGGCCGCGCTGGTCGCGCCGGAGGAGGCGCCGGGGTGCTTCGAGGCCGCTCTCACCGTCCCCGGGGCGCAGGAGCACCCGTTCACGCTCGCCCGGGTGCGGCTCGCCTACGGGGAGCACCTCCGCCGGGCGCGGGCGCCCGGCGCCGCCCGCGGGCAGCTGGCCGCGGCGCTGGAGGTCCTCGAGCGGCTCGGCGCGGCCCCGTGGGCCGCGCGCGCGTCGGCGGAGCTGCGGGCCACCGCGCCGTCCGCGCGCCGCACGGACGGCGGGCGCCCGGCCACGCTGACCGCGCAGGAGTACGAGATCGCGATGCTCGCCGCCTCCGGGCTGTCGAACAAGCAGATCGGCAACCGCCTGTTCCTCTCCCCCCGGACCGTGGGGGCACACCTCTACCGCGCGTTCCCCAAGCTCGGCGTCACCGCCCGCGCCGCGCTGCGCGACGCGCTGGCCGGGGTGCCGACCCCGCGCCCGCCGTCCGAGCGGTGACGGCGGTCGATCGACCGATGCCGCGGGGCGGCCGTCCCGGCACAGTCGGGACGTCGTCGGGAGGAGCCGCCATGTCCCTGATCTCCCGCGGGTTCGGCCACCGCGCCTCGGCCGCCACCCCGACCGACCGGCTGCCCCCAGGGCAGTACGACGTCGGCGACGCCTTCCCCGTGCTCTCCGCCGGCCCGACCCCGCGCACGCCGCTGGCCGACTGGGACCTCACCGTCCAGGGCGAGGTCGACGGCGTGCGCCGGTGGACGTGGGACGAGTTCCGGGCGCTGCCCCGCGAGGCGGTCTCGGTCGACATCCACTGCGTCACCAAGTGGTCGAAGTTCGGCACCCGGTGGGAGGGCGTCGCCGTCGACACGCTGCTGGCCGACCTCCCGCCGGCGGCCGCCTTCGTGCTGGCGTTCTGCGACGGCGGGTACACGACGAACCTGCCGCTCGCCGACGTCACCGGTGGCCGGGCCTGGGTGGTCGACACCTACGAGGGCGAGCCGCTGCCCCCGGAGCACGGCGGGCCGGCCCGGCTGCTGGTGCCCCACCTGTACTTCTGGAAGAGCGCCAAGTGGCTGCGCGGGTTCGCGCTGAGCCGGGCCGACGAGCCCGGCTTCTGGGAGACGTTCGGCTACCACGACCGCGGTGACCCGTGGCTGGAACAGCGGTACAGCGGCGACTGAGCTGGCTGCGGGCGACGCTGGCCGACGGCGTCCCCGAGTCGGCCCGGGTGCGACGGCTGTCCTTCGAGGTGCCCGGCTGGACCGGGCACCTCCCGGGCCAGCACGTCGACCTCCGCCTCACCGCGGAGGACGGCTACACGGTGCAGCGCAGCTACTCGATCGCCTCCGCGCCCGAGGAGCCGCTCGTCTCCCTCCTGGTGGAGCGGCTGCCCGACGGTGAGGTGTCGCCCTACCTGACCGACGAGCTGCGCGCCGGCGACGTGCTGGAGCTGCGCGGTCCCATCGGCGGGTACTTCGTGTGGTCGGCGGGCGCGGACTCCGAGCGCGGCGAGCGCCGGCCGGTGCAGCTGGTGGCCGGGGGCGCGGGCGTGGCGCCGTTCCTGTCGATGCTGGAGCACCGGCGCCGCACCGGCGGGACGGCGCCGGTCCGCCTGCTGTACTCCGCGCGCACCGCCGAGGACCTCCTCGGCCGCGCGGTGCTCGGGCCGGAGACCACGGTGACCCTCACCCGCGCCGCGCCGCCCGGCTGGACCGGCCCGACCGGCCGCGTCGACCGCGCGCAGCTGGAGGAGCGGGCGTTCGGCCCGGAGGTGCGGCCGCGGACCTTCGTCTGCGGCCCGACGTACTTCGTGGAGGACGTCGCCACGGCGCTGGTCGACCTCGGGCACGACCCGTCCGCGATCCGGCTGGAGCGCTTCGGCGGCTGACCGGCGGGGAGCCGCCGGCCGCGCTCAGACGCCGGCCGGGACCGGCGGGGTCACGCCGCGGGCGAGGGTGTCGATGGCGTTGGTGACCCGGTCATGGCGACCTCCTCGGGGGTGCGGGCTCCGCCTCCCACGCTCGTTGCCCCGCGGCCGGCGGGGCATCGGTCATCTGACCGTCGCCGAGGTCGTGCTGATCCAGTCGTCGATGGTCTCCCACCAGCGGTAGAGCCAGTCGGTCAGCTCCGCCTCGCCGCGCGGCACCTCCGCGGCCGGGACGAACCACCACCGCAGGTGCAGCGTCTTGTCGATGGGCAGCCCCCGCCACACGTCCCGGACCGTGCTCAGGTGCTCCAGCCCGGTGTGCGCGACGAGGACGACGTCGGCGTGCGGGGCGGCCTGCAGCGCCGCGACCACGCCGCCCGGGCGCGGGGGCAGCAGGTTGCGCATCGCCTCGGCCCGCCGCACCGCCGCGAGCAACCCGCGCTCGCGCAGCCGCTGGAGGGCCCGCACCTTGCGCCGCGGGGTGTAGTTCGCGCCCTCGGGGAAGATCAGCAGCGCGTCCTCCTCACCCAGATCGCGGGCGAGGACGGCGATCGCCTCCTCCGGGCTGCGCCCGGCCGCCGGGTCGGCGGGGACGAAGGAGTTGGGCAGCCGGTTGAGGTAGACGTCGACCAGCGGGTCCAGCTGCATCACGTCCTTGAGCACGATCCGCGGCTGGCGCAGGTGGTCGCGGTTCATCAGCGTGTGCACCAGCAGGAACGAGTCGCCGGGGCCGGCGTGCCGGGAGAGCACCACCATCGCGTTGGTCGAGCCGGGCACGCCGTCGTCCAGCGGCGACCACGAGTCGCCGTCGGTGACCAGCCGGAGCGCGAACAGCCGCTGCGCGGTCCGCATCAGCACGTCGAGCAGCACCCGCAGCACCGTGTAGTGCGCCGCCCGGGAGCGCGGGGAGTCCAGCCGGCGGCCGAGTCCGGCGGCCACCCACAGCACCGCCGCGGCGGCCAGCCCGGCCACCTCGAGGCCGAGGTAGACCAGCGCGAAGCAGAGCAGCCGCAGCGCGCGCAGCCGCCCGGGCAGGAAGAACGAGACGAGCACCGCGACGACGACGAGGACGGGCAGCAGGAGGACGGCGATCGCGAGCACGCCGACCAGCAGCGGGCCGGCGACCCGGCGGACGCGGCGCGGGGGCAGCACCTCAGACCACCCCACCCCGGCCGGCGGCGACCCGGTCCAGGTACTCCCCCGCCGCGGCGCGGGCCCGCTCGATGCGGGCCGGCACGCCGGAGAAGTCGCGGTAGCGCAGGTTGGCCGCCCCCGGCGGGTCCGGGTCCCCGGCCGGCAGCACGTGCACCGTGACCCCCTCCGGCAGCGTGGCGAGGTCGGCGGTGAACCGGTGCCGGCGGGCGATCTCGAAGGCGACGGTGGCGACCTCCCACGGCCGGGACGGCGGGGACAGCGGCCGGTCGATCCGCCCGACGTGCAGCACGTGGACGGTGGCGGCGCCCAGCGCCACCGCGCGGCCGACCGGGATGCTGTGCACCAGGCCGCCGTCGAGGTAGTGCTCGCCGTCGATCTCCACCGGCGGCAGCAGCCCGGGGACGGCGCAGGAGGCGAGCACCGCGTCGACCAGGTCACCGTCGGCGAACCAGTGCTCGGCCGCCCGCTCGATGCTCGCCGCCACGCACTGGAACGGGACGCGCAGCTCCCCGAACGTCCGGACCGGCAGGGCGTCCTCGAGCATCTCCCGCAGCGGCTCGCGCGGGTGCAGGTGCGTGCGGGTCCGGACCAGCGTGCCGACCCGGCCGAGCACCGACCCGGCGAACACCCGCCGGGAGGCCAGCTCCTCCCACACCCCGCGCAGCCGGTCCACCGCGGCCGGCGTCGGGTCGGCGGCGACGAGCGCCCCGTTGATCGCGCCCACCGAGGTGCCCACCACCAGGTCGGGCCGGACGCCGCGCTCGAGCAGCGCCTGCAGCATGCCGACCTCGGCCGCGCCGAGCACCCCGCCGCCGCCGAGGACGAACGCGGTGCCGCCGGTCTGTGCCACGCCCCGCATCGTGGCACCCGGGCGGCGGACCGCCACTCAGCCGGCCAGCTCGGCCATCGTCCGCAGCGTCTCCGGCGACCCGGAGACGAGCATCGTGGTGACCAGCGACGCCTCCCACGCCGCGAGGTCGTCGGCGATCTTGGCGCGGGGGCCGACGAGGGCCACCTTCTCGACCATCGCCAGCGGCACGGCCGCGACCGCCTCGGCCTTGGCGCCGGCCAGGTAGAGCTCCTGGATGCGGGCGCACTCGGCCTCGAACCCCATCCGGGCGAAGACCTCGTAGTGGAAGTTCACCCCGCGGGCGCCCATGCCGCCGACGTAGAGGGCGATCATCGGGCGCACCCGGTCGGCCGCGGCGTCGACGTCGTCGTCGACCTCCACCGGCACCGTGCAGGCCACCTCGAAGCCGTCCGCGGTGCGGCGGGCGCCGGGGCGGGCGAAGCCCTCGGCGAGTGCCGCGCGGTAGTGGGCGTCGTCGTGCGGTGAGTAGAACAGCGGGATCCAGCCGTCGGCGACCTCCGCGGCCAGCGCGACGTTCTTCGGGCCCTCGGCGGCGAGCAGCACCGGGACGTCGGCCCGCAGCGGGTGGACGGTCGGCCGCAGCGCCTTGCCCAGGCCGGTGCCGCCGGGGAACGGGATGCGGTACTGCTCGCCGTCGAGCCGGACCACCTCACGGGCGAAGGCCTGCCGGAGCACCGCCACGTACTCGCGGGTGCGGGCCAGCGGCCGCGGATAGGGCTGGCCGTACCAGCCCTCGACCACCTGGGGGCCGGAGACGCCGAGGCCGAGGACGAAGCGCCCGCCGGAGAGGTGGTCCAGCGTCAGCGCGGCCATCGCGGTGGCGGTCGGCGTCCGCGCCGAGATCTGGACGACGCCGGTGCCCAGCCGCAGCCGCGTCGTCCGGCTGCCCAGCCACGCCAGCGGGGTGAGCGCGTCGGACCCGTAGGCCTCCGCCGTCCACACCGAGTCGAAGCCGAGGTCCTCGGCCAGCGCGACCAGCCCCGCCTGACCCGGCGGCGGGCCGGCACCCCAGTAGCCCAGCGACAGCCCCAGCCTCACGGCACCCTCCGATCGTTGTGCAGGTCACACCATCCTGATAGACCTGACGCCAACGTCAAGTCCGGCCGCGGCCCGCGCCGCGCCGCCTCCGCCGGGGGTCCCCATGCGCTTCACCAGCGAGCACACCGCGTTCCGGAAGACGGTGCGCGACGTCGTCGAGCGGGAGATCGCCCCGCACGTCGACGAGTGGGAGCGGGCCGGCACCTTCCCGGCGCACGAGCTGTTCCCCACGCTCGGCGAGCTCGGCCTGCTGGGCCTGGAGTACGACCCCGAGTACGGCGGGCAGGGCGCCGACCACCTGTTCAGCGTCATCCTCTGCGAGGAGCTGCACCGGTCCGGCTGCGCCGGCGTCCCGATGGCGATCGGGGTGCAGACGATGATGGCCACGCCGTCGCTGCACGAGTTCGGCAGCGACGAGCTCAAGCGCCGCTACCTGGAGCCCGCGATCCGCGGCACCGCGGTCTGCTCGATCGCCGTCACCGAGCCCGGCGCCGGCTCCGACGTCGCCGGGCTGCGCACCCGCGCCGTGCAGGACGGCGACGAGTGGGTGATCAACGGCAGCAAGCTCTACATCACCAACGGCACCCAGGCCGACTGGCTGTGCCTGCTGGCCCGCACCTCCGACGAGGGCGGCCACCGCGGGATGAGCCAGATCGTCGTGCCCACCGACACCCCGGGGTTCTCGGTCTCCCGGAAGCTGGACAAGCTCGGCAACCGCTCCTCCGACACCGCCGAGCTGTTCTTCGACGACGTGCGGGTGCCGGTGTCGAACACCATCGGCACGGTCGGCCGCGGCTTCCAGCAGCAGATGGCGCAGTTCGTCGTCGAGCGGATGTTCGCCGCCTACGGCGCGGTGGGCAGCTGCCGGCACGCGCTGGAGCGCACCCGCGAGTACCTGCGGCAGCGGCAGGCGTTCGGCCGGCCGCTCGCGGCCAACCAGTACGTCGTCTTCCGGCTGACCGAGCTGTCGGCGCAGGTCGACCTGCTGCAGTCGCACAACTACGCGTGCGCGCAGGCGTACGTGGACGGCGAGGACACCACCCGGGCGGCCACGGTGGCCAAGCTGACCGCCGGCCGGCTGCTGCGCGAGGTGGCCGACGCCTGCCTGCAGTTCCACGGCGGCATGGGCTACATGGAGGAGACCTGGACCTCGCGGTTCTTCCGGGACAGCCGGCTGGCCTCGATCGGCGGCGGCGCCGACGAGGTCATGCTGCAGGTGCTCGCCCGGATGGACGGGTTCGACGCGTGAGCGGCGCCCCGCTGCTGCAGGCGCTGGTCGACGACCTCGACGCCGAGTCCGCCGACCTCGACGCGCGGGTCGCCCCGCTCGACGACGCCGCCTGGCTCACCCCCACCCCGGCGGCCGGCTGGGACGTCCGCGACACCGTCAACCACCTGCGGTTCTTCGACCGGGACGCGCTGCTCGCCGTCACCGACCCGGACGGCTTCCGCGCGCTGGTGGCCGGCCTCGGGGAGGGCGCGGGCGACTACGTGGAGCGGCTGACCCGCGAGGGCCGCGCCGATGCCCCGGCCGACGTGCTGGCCGCCTGGCGGGCCGGCCGGGCGGCGCTGGCCGCGGCCCTGCGCGCGGGCGACCCCGGCGTGCGGGTGCCGTGGTTCGGGCCGCCGATGAGCCCGGCGTCGTTCGTGACCGCCCGGCTGATGGAGACCTGGGCGCACGGGCAGGACGTCGTCGACGCGCTCGGCCAGACCCGGGAGCCGACCGCCCGGCTGCGGTCGGTCGCCGAGATCGGCGTGCGCGCCCGGCCGTTCGCCCACGCCGTCCGCGGCCTGCCGGTGCCCGACCGGCCGGTGCGGGTCGAGCTGACCGGCCCGGGCGGCGAGGCGTGGACCTGGGGGCCCGAGGACGCCGACGACGTCGTCCGCGGGACCGCGCTGGACTTCTGCCTGCTGGTCACCCAGCGCCGGCACCGCGACGACCTGGACCTCGAGGTCACCGGGGCCGCGGCGCAGGAGTGGGCGGGCATCGCGCAGGCCTTCGCCGGCCCGCCCGGCGCCGGGCGGGAGCCGCTGCGGTGACGGCGCCGCTGCGGGTGGCCAACGTGTCCGGGTTCTACGGCGACCGGCACGCGGCGATGCGCGAGATGCTCGACGGCGGCGAGGTCGACGTCCTCACCGGCGACTACCTGGCCGAGCTGACCATGCTCATCCTCGGCCGGCAGAAGGCCGAGGACCCGTCGGCGGGGTGGGCGCGCAGCTTCCTGTCCCAGTTGGAGGAGTGCCTGGGCACCGCGCTGGAGCGCGGCGTCCGCGTCGTGGCCAACGCCGGCGGCCTCAACCCGCAGGGCCTGGCTGCGGCGGTCACCGCGCTCGGGGAGCGGCTCGGGCTGCCGGTGCGGGTGGCGACCGTCGGCGGGGACGACCTGCTCCCCCGCCTCGGCGGGTTGCGCGGCCGGCTGCGCGCCGGCGACCGCCCGCCGGGTGACCGCGACGTCGGCGACGCGCTCACCGCCAACGCCTACCTGGGCTGCCGCGGCATCGTGCGGGCGCTGCAGGCCGGCGCGGACGTCGTCGTCACCGGCCGGGTGACCGACGCGAGCCTCGTCGTCGGGCCGGCCGCCTGGCACCACGGCTGGGGCGGCGACGACCGGGGCACGGCCGACCTCGACGCGCTGGCCGGCGCCACCGTGGCCGGGCACGTGCTCGAGTGCGGCGCGCAGGCGACCGGCGGCAACCACAGCTTCTTCACCGAGCTGCTCGACGCCGACCCCGCGGCGCTGGACCACGTCGGCTTCCCGCTCGCGGAGATCGCCGCCGACGGCACGGCGGTCATCACCAAGCACCCCGGCACCGGCGGCGCGGTGACGGTCGGGACGGTCACCGAGCAGCTGCTGTACGAGCTCACCGGCAGCCGCTACGGCGGGCCCGACGTGGTCACCCGCTTCGACACGCTGCGGCTGCGCCAGGCCGGCCCCGACCGGGTGGAGGTCTCCGGCGCGCGCGGGCTGCCGCCGGAGGGGCTGCTCAAGGTCGCGGTCAACCGGCTCGGCGGCTTCCGCAACGCGATGACCCTGCCGCTGACCGGCCTGGAGGTGGAGCGCAAGGCCGAGCTGCTGCGCCGCCAGCTGGCCCCGGCGCTCGAGGGCATCGAGGACGTCACCATCACCCTCGCCCGCACCGACTCCCCCGACGCCGCCGTGCAGGAGGAGGCCGCGGCGCTGCTGCACGTCACGGTCAAGGACCGCGACCGCCGGAAGGTCGGCAAGGCGTTCACGGTGCCGGTCATCGAGCTGGGCCTGGCCAGCATCCCCGGCTTCCACGCCACCTCGGCGCCGCCGAGCCCGTCCCCGTACGGCGTCTACTCCGCCGCCTGGGTGCCGGCCGTCGAGGTGCCGCAGGTGGTCGGGCTGCCCGACGGGACCACCGAGACGCTGCCGTCGGCCGTCCCCGCCGCGGCGGCCGACGGCGTCCCCGAGCCGGCGGGGCCGCCCCCGTGGGACGACGACGGGCCGACCCGGCGCGTCCCGCTCGGCCGGGTGGCCGGCGCACGCAGCGGCGACAAGGGCGGCGCGGCCACCCTCGGCGTCTGGGCCCGCGACGACGACGGCTTCGCCTGGCTGGCCGCCTTCCTCACCCCCGACCGGCTGCGCGCGCTGCTCCCCGAGGCCGCCGCGCTCCCGGTCACCCGCGAGCTGCTGCCCGGACTGCGGGCGCTGCTGTTCCAGCTGCCCGGGCTGCTCGGCGACGGCGTCGCCGCGGGGACCCGGTTCGACCCGCAGGCCAAGGCCGTGGGCGAGTGGCTGCGCTCCCGCGTGGTCGACGTCCCCGCGCGCCTGCTGCCCCCGGAGGGAGACGGATGACGGTCCTGGACGACCGCGCGGCGGGCAACCGCGCCGCGATGCTCGAGCGGCTGGCCGAGCTGGAGGAACAGCTCCGCCTGGCCACCGCCGGCGGCGGCGAGAAGGCGCTGGCCCGGCACCGCCAGCGCGGCAAGCTCACCGCGCGCGAGCGGATCGAGCTGCTGCTGGACCGCGACAGCCCGTTCCTGGAGCTGTCCCCCTACGCCGCGTGGGGCACCGACTTCCCGGTCGGGGCGAGCACGGTCACCGGCATCGGCGTCGTCGAGGGCGTCGAGGTGGTGGTCTCGGCCAACGACCCGACCGTCCGGGGCGGCACGTCCAACCCGTACACGCTGCGCAAGTCCGCCCGGGCGCACGACGTCGCGCGGGTCAACCGGCTGCCATTCATCAGCCTGGTGGAGTCCGGCGGCGCCGACCTGCCGACGCAGTCGGAGATCTTCATCCCCGGCGGCCGCGGCTTCCGCGACCTCACCCGGCTCTCGGCCGCCGGCATCCCGACCGTCGCGCTGGTCTTCGGCAACTCGACCGCCGGCGGCGCGTACGTGCCCGGGATGAGCGACCACGTCGTGATGATCGAGGACCGCAGCAAGGTGTTCCTCGCCGGACCGCCGCTGGTGAAGATGGCCACCGGCGAGGAGGCCGACGAGGAGTCCCTCGGCGGCGCGGCGATGCACGCGCGGGTCTCCGGCAGCGCCGACCACCTCGCCGTCGACGAGGTCGACGCCATCCGGATCGGCCGGCGGATCGTGCGGAACCTCAACTGGCGCAAGCAGGGCCCCGGCCCCTCCCGGCCGGCCGACCCGCCGCTGCACGACCCCGAGGAGCTGCTCGACCTCGCCCCGGCCGACCTCCGGCAGCCGCTGGACCCGCGCGACGTCCTGGCCCGCGTCGTCGACGGCAGCCGGTTCGACGAGCACAAGCCGCTCTACGGCACCTCGCTGGTCACCGGGTGGGCGAGCATCCACGGCTACCCGGTCGGCGTGCTGGCCAACGCCCGCGGCGTGCTGTTCCGGCAGGACGCCGAGAAGGCCGCCCAGTTCATCCAGCTGGCCAACCAGACCGACACCCCGCTGCTGTTCCTGCAGAACACCACCGGCTACATGGTGGGCACCGAGTACGAGCAGGACGGGATCATCAAGGCCGGCTCGCAGATGATCAACGCGGTGTCCAACAGCACCGTCCCGCACCTCACCGTGAACATCGGCGCCTCCTACGGCGCCGGCAACTACGGCATGTGCGGCCGGGCCTACGAGCCCCGCTTCCTGTTCACCTGGCCCAACGCCAAGAGCGCGGTCATGGGCCCGGCCCAGCTGGCCGGCGTCCTCGACATCGTCGGCCGGGCCAGCGCCCGGGCCCGCGGCCGCGACTACGACGAGGAGGCCGCGGCCGCGATGCGCGCGGCGGTGGAGCAGCAGATCGAGGCCGAGTCGCTGGCGCTGTTCCTCTCCGGCCGGCTCTACGACGACGGCATCATCGACCCCCGCGACACCCGCACCGTCCTCGGCCTCGCCCTCTCGGCCGTCCACAACGCCCCGGTCCGAGGACTGCACGACGGATGGGGGGTGTTCCGGCTGTGACCGAAGGTCTTTCCGGCCCGCTCCAGGGCACCGCCCCGAGCTTGCGAGGGGTGGGGAGGAGCGGGTCCTTCCACTGCGTCCTGGTCGCCAACCGGGGTGAGATCGCCCGGCGGGTGGTCGCCACCGCCCGCGCGACGGGCCTGCGCACCGTGGCCGTGTACTCCGACGCCGACGCCGGGGCGCCGTTCGTGGCCGAGGCCGACGTCGCGGTCCGGCTGCCCGGGAACACGCCCGCCGAGACCTACCTGCGCGCCGACCTGGTGGTGGCCGCGGCGCTGCGCGCCGGCGCGGACTGCGTGCACCCCGGCTACGGCTTCCTCTCCGAGAACGCCGACTTCGCGCGGGCCGTGCAGGACGCCGGGCTGGTGTTCGTCGGGCCGGACCCCGACGCCGTCGAGGCGATGGGCAGCAAGCTCGCCGCCAAGGAGCTCATGGGCCGGGCCGGGGTGCCGGTGCTGCCCAGCGTGGACGCCACCGGCCTGTCCGGCGACACGCTGGAGAAGGCCGCCGGGGAGGTCGGCTACCCGCTGCTGGTGAAGGCCTCCTTCGGCGGCGGCGGGCGCGGCATGCGGACCGTCCGCGGGCCCGCGGAGCTCGCCGAGGCCGTGGAGGGCGCCGGCCGGGAGGCGGCGTCGGCGTTCGGCGACGGCACGGTGTTCCTCGAGCGGCTGGTCGAGCGGCCGCGACACGTCGAGGTGCAGGTGTTCGGCGACCGGCAGGGCACCACCGTGGCGCTGTTCGAGCGGGAGTGCTCCATCCAGCGCCGGCACCAGAAGGTGGTCGAGGAGGCGCCCTCCCCCGCCGTCGGGCCGGGGCTCCGGCAGCGGCTGCAGGACGCCGCGGTGGCCGCCGCGCGGGCGATCGGCTACGTCGGCGCGGGCACCGTGGAGTTCCTGCTCGACGAGGGCGGGGACTTCTGGTTCCTCGAGATGAACACCCGGCTGCAGGTCGAGCACCCGGTCACCGAGGCGGTCACCGGCCTGGACCTGGTCCGGCTGCAGTTCGACGTCGCCGCCGGCCGCCCGCTGCCCCCGGAGGCGGTCTCGCCGACGCTGTCCGGCGCCGCCATCGAGGTGCGCCTGTACGCCGAGGACCCGGCGCGCGACTGGCTGCCGCAGTCGGGCCGGCTGGCCGAGTTCGCGCTCGCCGCCGACGCGGAGTTCCGCACGCCGCCCGGGCCGGGCATCCGGCTGGACAGCGGCTTCCGCACGGGCGACGAGGTCGGCGTGCACTACGACCCGATGCTCGCCAAGGTCGTCGCCTGGGCGCCGGACCGCTCGTCCGCGGCACTCGCGCTGGCCGGCGCGCTCGCCCGCGCCCGGCTGCACGGGCTGACCACCAACCGCGACCTGCTCGTGCGGGTGCTGCGCTCCGAGGCGTTCCTCGCCGGGGAGACCGACACCGGCTTCCTCGACCGGCACGGCCTCGACGTCCTCGCCGCCCCGCTGGTCGACGACGCCGGCCGCCGCGTGCACGCCGTCGCCGCCGCGCTGGCGGGGGCGGCGCTGCGGCGGGCGGCCGCGCTGGTGCTGGCCGGCCTCCCCTCGGGCTGGCGCAACAACCCCACGGTGCCGCAGACCACCGCCTTCGACGCCGGCACCGTGCACTACCGGCTGCACCGCGACGGCGTCACCGCCGACGTGGACGGCCAGCCGGTGGACCTCGCGGTCCTCGGCACCGCGGTCACCGGCCACGGACGGGTGCGGCTCGACGTCGAGACCGGCGGGCTGCGCGGCACCTACGAGGTGCACGTCGACGGCGACCGCAGCTTCGTCGACGGCCCCGACGGCGCGACGACGCTCACCGAGCTGCCGCGCTTCCCCGAGCCGTCCGCCGCGGTGGCCCCCGGCTCGCTCACCGCCGGCATGCCCGGCGCGGTCACGCGGGTGGCCGTGGCCGAGGGCGACGAGGTCCGCGCGGGGCAGCTGGTGCTGGTCCTCGAGGCCATGAAGATGGAGCACCCCGTCGTCGCACCTTCCGACGGGGTGGTCACCTCCCTGCACGCCGGCGTGGGCGCGCAGGTGGAGACGGGCGCGGTGCTCGCGGTCGTCACCCCGACAGCCCCCGAGAACGGAGGAGACCGCGGTGCGTCCTGACCTGTCCGGGATCGACCCCCTGGAGCTGAACCTCGCCACCCGGTTCTCGGTGGGCGACGTGCTGACCCGCTCCGCGCAGCTGTTCGCCGGCCGCACCGCGATCGTCGACGGCGAGGAGGAGGTCACCTACGCCCGCCTCGACGCGGCCGCCGAGGCGTTCGGCCGCGGCCTGCTCGACGCCGGCGTGCGGCACCAGGAGCCGGTGGCCTTCCTGCTCGGCAACTCGTGGCGCTTCGCCGCGAGCTTCTTCGGCTGCGCCAAGGCCGGGCTGGTCGCGCTGCCGGTCAACCTGGTGCTCGCGCCCGAGGACGTCGCCTGGATCCTCGCCGACTCGGGCACGGAGACCGTCGTCGCCGACCCGGTGTTCCTGCCGCTGCTCGAGGCCGTGCTGCCCGGGCTGCCGGCGGTCACGCGCGTGGTCGTCACCGGGGACGCCCCGGCGCAGGTCGCCGGCCGGGACGTGCTGCGCTGGGACGACGTCGCCGCCGACCCGACGCCGGTGCAGGTGCTCGTCGACGACCGCGACACCGTGCACTGCCTCTACACCTCGGGCACCACCGCCCGGCCCAAGGGCGTGCTGACCAGCCACCTGGCGGTGCACGTCGGCGTGCTGAGCAACGCGCTGCAGGTCGGCCACCGGCGCGGCGACGAGTTCTCGGTGCTGCCGATCGTGCTGCCGCTGTTCCACACCACCGCGCTGGACACCCTGCTGCTGCCGGTCCTGCTGACCGGCGGCACCGCGGTGCTGCCCGGCGGCTTCGACCCCGAGGGCTTCCTGGAGGTGGTCGAGCGCCGCCGGGCGACCCACCTGATGCTGCTGCCGATGATGTACGCCGCGCTGCTCGCCTCCCCGGGCATCCGGACGCGGGACCTGTCCTCGGTGCAGCTGTGCATCTACGCGATGGCCCCGATGCCGCAGGAGCGGATCACCGCGATCGCGGCCGCGTTCCCGAACGCCAGGGTGCTGCTGGGCTCCGGGCAGACCGAGTGCGTGCCGGCCACGGTCTTCCAGTGGCCCTCGCACCAGGAGACGAAGGCCGCGTCGTGGGGGCCGTCCACGGTCACCGTGGACACGCGGATCATGGACCCGGCGGGCCGCCTGCTGCCGCCCGGTGAGACCGGCGAGATCGTCTACCGGGGCCCGCACGTCATGAGCGGGTACTGGAACGACCCGGCGGCCAACACCGCCGCGTTCGCGCACGGCTGGTTCCACTCCGGCGACGTCGGCCACCTCGACGACGAGGGCGTCGTCTGGTTCACCGACCGGGTCAAGGACATGGTCAAGACCGGCGGGGAGAACGTCTCCTCCGTCGAGGTGGAGCGGGTGCTGCTGGCGTCCCCGGAGGTCGTCGAGGCCGCCGTGATCGGCGTCCCCGACGAGCGCTGGGGCGAGGCGGTCACTGGCGTCGTCGTGCCGACCGACCCGGACGCCGACCCCGGGGCACTCGCCGAGCGGCTGCTCGCCCACTGCCGGGCGCACCTGGCCGGCTTCCAGGTGCCCAAGCGCATCGAGGTCCGCACCGGGCTGCCGAAGACCGCCACCGGCAAGATCCAGAAGCACGAGCTGCGCGACGAGTTCCGTGGCTGACGCGCCCCTGGTCACCGTCGCCCGCCGCGGGCCGGCAGCGGTGGTGACGCTGGACTCCCCGCCCAACCGCAACGCGCTGTCCCGGGTGCTGCTCGAGCAGCTGCACGCCGCGCTGCGGGAGGCGCTGGCCGACGACGCGGTGCGGGTGCTGGTGCTCACCGGCGCCGGGCCGGTGTTCTGCTCCGGCGCCGACCTCAGGGAGCAGCGCGCCGGCGGCGGTCCCGGGCCGGTCGGCCTGCCGGAGGTCCTCACCCTGCTGATGGAGGGGCCGAAGCCCGTGGTGGCGCGGGTCAACGGTGCCGCCCGCGCCGGGGGGCTCGGGCTGATCGCGGCCTGCGACCTCGCCGTCGGCCTGGCCGGGGCGACGTTCGGCTTCAGCGAGGTCCGCATCGGGGTCGCGCCGGCGCTCATCGCCGTCCCCTGCCTGCGGCGGATGGACCCGCGGGCGGCGCGCGAGCTGTTCCTCACCGGCGAGCCCTTCCACGGCGCCCGCGCCCGCGAGGCCGGCCTGCTCGACCGCGCGGTGGCCGAGGGGGAGCTCGACGCCACGGTCGACGCCCTGGTGGCGCAGCTGGCGCTCGGCGCCCCGGAGGCGCTCGCCGTCACCAAGCGGCTGCTGCGCGAGCTGCCCGGCGCCGGCCTGCAGGAGGACCTCGACCGGATGGCCGCGCTGTCGGCGGAGCGGTTCGGCTCGGCCGAGGCGCGCGAGGGCATCACCGCGCTGCTGGAGAAGCGCCGCCCCTCCTGGGCGGCCGGCACGTAGCGGTCAGGCGGGCCAGGCCGAGCGGGGCAGGCCGATGGCGCCGGCCCACAGCCGGGTGAGCACCTCGACGGCGGCGTCCTCGTCGAGGTCCTCCACCGGGTCCTGCCACAGGTGCGCGAAGGACTCGACCATCGCGCCGAGCGCGCTGGCGGTGGCGCGCGGCGGCAGGGAGGCGTCGGCGAGCCCCACCTCCTGCAGCCGCTCCAGGCCCTCCATGCCGCGCCGCACGAAGGCCTCCCGGACGTCGACCCGCAGCCGCCGGAACTCCTCCCGGGTGTCGGCCAGCGAGTCCAGGACGCGCAGGATCCGGGCGTGCCGGGTGACCGCGGTCAGGTACAGCCGGTTGGCCGCCTCGATCCGCTCGTAGGGGGCGTCGGCCGGCAGCCGCGGGCCCACCGCGGTGGCGGTGAACAGGTCCTCCACGACGACCGCGACGATCGCCCGCAGCAGCGACTCCTTGGAGTCGAACCAGGTGTAGAAGGTGCCGTGCGAGACGCCGGCCCGCTCGGACACCGCGTCGATCCGGACGTCGGCGAAGCCGCGCTCCTCGAACAGCTCGCGGCCGGCCTGCAGCAGCGCAGCCCGGGTGCGCCGTCCCCGGTCGGTCACGGGGAGCTGGTCCTGCCCCGCGCCGGCCTGCGTGCCGGTCATCGCCCCACCTCCGCGTCCTCGGGCCCCGGCAGCCTGACACACGCCGCGGGCAGTTGACGACCGCGTCAGGTCCTCGACAGACTCCGTGACCCAGGCCACAGCAGCGCGGGAGAGGGCAGACATGGACAGGGGCATCGGCAGCTGGCCGACGCGGCGGGCGTTCCTCTCCGGGGACCGCACCGCCCTGGTGTCCGGGGAGCGGCGGCTCACCTACACCGACTTCGACCGGCGCACCGACTCCCTCGCCCGCGCGCTGCGCGACCTCGGCGTCCGGCAGGGCGACCGGGTGGCCGGGCTGCTGCTCAACAGCCCCGCGTTCCTCGAGACCATGTTCGCCACCGCCAAGCTCGGCGCGGTCTTCGTGCCGATGAACCTGCGCCTGGCGCCGCCGGAGGTCAGCTACCTGCTCGCCGACTCCGGCGCCGACGTCTTCGTCTGGTCCGGGCCTCTGGCGCCGGTCGCCCGCGCCGCGCTGGGCGCCGAGGGCGTCCGCGTGCGCCACCGGGTCGTCGCCGACGGCGAGGCGGGCGACGGCGAGCTCGCCTTCGAGCCGCTGCTGACCTCCGGCGAGCCGCGGGCGCTGGGCACCGACGTCGCCGGCAGCGACCTGTCCTGCCTGATGTACACCTCCGGCACGACCGGCCGCCCCAAGGGCGCGATGCTCACCCACGACAACCACTTCTGGAACGTCGTCAACGTCCTGTCCTTCGGCCGCGGGCTCGAGGAGAGCGACGTGACCGTGACGGTCGCGCCGATGTTCCACATCGGCGGGCTCGGCGTGCACACGCTGCCGCTGCTGTACCTGGGCGGCACCAACGTGGTCCTGCCGTCGTTCGACCCGCCGCAGACCCTCGAGGCGATGGCGCGGTCGCGGGCGACCGTGCAGTTCCTCGTCCCGGCGATGTGGGCAGCGCTGAGCGCGGTCCCCGACTTCGACCGGCACGACCTGTCGGCGCTGGAGCTGGCCGTCACCGGCGGCGCGCCGTGCCCGCTGCCGGTCATCGAGTTCTTCCAGGGCAAGGGCCTGCCCTTCCAGGAGGGCTTCGGCATGACCGAGACCGCGCCGGCGGTGTCGATCCTCGACGCCGACCACGTCAAGGAGAAGGCCGGCTCGATCGGCCGGGCGCTCATGCACGTGGAGGCGCGGATCGTCGACGAGGACGACCGGGACGTCGCCACCGACGTCGTCGGCGAGCTCGTAGTGCGCGGGCCCAACGTGTTCGCCGGCTACTGGGGGCTGCCCGAGGCGACGGCGCAGGCGTTCCGCAACGGCTGGTTCCACACCGGCGACCTCGGCCGGATGGACGCCGAGGGCTTCGTGACCCTGGTCGACCGCAAGAAGGACATGATCATCTCGGGCGGCGAGAACGTGTACCCGATCGAGGTCGAGCAGGTGCTCTACCGGCACCCGGCGGTGCGCGAGGTCGCCGTCGTCGGGGTGCCGGACCCGCGCTGGGGCGAGACGCCGGTCGCCGTCGTCGCCCTGGGCGAGGACGCCGAGGCCACGGCCGAGGAGCTGCTGGGCTACGCGCGGGAGCGGCTGGCGCACTTCAAGTGCCCGACCCGGGTGGAGTTCGTGCCGGAGCTGCCGCGCAACGCGACCGGCAAGGTGCTCAAGACGACGCTGCGCAAGGAGTACGGCGGCGCCGAGGAGGCCGTGCAGCGGTGACGACGGCCGCGCTCGCCGCCGACCCGTGGACCACGCCCGAGCGGGTCGCGCTGCGGCGGCTGGCCCGTGCCTTCGTGGCCCGCGAGATCGCCCCGCACGTCGAGGAGTGGGAGACCGCCGGCGAGCTGCCGCGGGAGCTGCACCGCCGGGCGGCCGCCGCCGGGCTGCTCGGCGTCGCGTTCCCGGAGGAGGTCGGCGGCGCGGGCGGCGACGCGATCGACTCGGCGATCGTCACCGAGGAGCTGCTGCTCGGCGGCGGCTCGACCGGGGTGGCGGCGAGCCTGTTCACGCACGGCATCGCGCTGCCGCACGTCGTGGCGAACGGCTCCCCGGAGCTGGTCGACCGCTACGTCCGCCCGACGCTGGCCGGCGAGCTCATCGGCTCGCTCGGGGTGACCGAGCCCGACGCCGGATCCGACGTCGCGTCGCTGCGCACCCGGGCGGTGCGCGACGGCGACGAGTACGTGGTCGACGGCGCCAAGACCTACATCACCAGCGGCGTGCGGGCCGACTTCGTCACCACCGCCGTCCGCACCGGCGGCCCGGGTCACGCCGGCATCTCGCTGCTGGTGGTCGACAAGGGCACGCCGGGGTTCACCGTCGGCCGGCGGCTGGACAAGATGGGCTGGCGCTGCTCGGACACCGCCGAGCTGTCCTTCACCGGCGTCCGGGTGCCGGCGGCGAACCTGGTCGGGCCGGAGAACAGCGGCTTCGTGCAGATCATGCGGCAGTTCCAGTCCGAGCGGCTGAGCCTGGCGGTGCAGGCCTACGCCACCGCGGCCCGCTGCCTGGACCTGGCGCTGGACTGGGTGCGGCAGCGGGAGACGTTCGGCCGGCCGCTGGCCTCCCGCCAGGTCATCCGGCACAAGCTCGCCGAGATGGCCCGGGAGGTCGACGTCGCCCGCACCTACACCCGCGCGGTGGTGCAGCGCCGGCTCGCCGGCGAGGACGTCGTCACCGAGGTGTCGATGGCCAAGAACACCGCCGTGGCCGCCTGCGACTCCGTCGTCGACCAGGCGGTGCAGGTGTTCGGCGGCCTGGGCTACATGCGGGAGTCGGAGGTGGAGCGGCACTACCGCGACGCCCGCATCCTCGGCATCGGCGGCGGGACCACCGAGATCATGAACGAGGTCATCGCCAAGCGGCTGGGCCTGTAGACGGCACCGGCGCCCGCCCCTCCAGGGGACGGGCGCCGGTGGCCGTGCGGGAGGTACCTAGCCGGCGAGCTGGGTGGCGAGCTCGCCCTCGAACGCCTCCTGGACGACCTCGGCGCCGCCGGGGACGTCGGCCGGCCGCAGGATGATGCTCTGCGTGCTGGGCGACACCCCGGTCTCGAACCCGTTGATCGGCACCAGCAGCCCGCCGGTGTCGACGTCCTCGAGCTCACCGAACGCGGCGAGAACGCCCTCGCGGGTCAGGTCGCCCGCGTCGCAGGCCGCGTCGAGGACCTGGTTCATCACATTGCCCATCGCGTAGCCGAAGATCGCGCCGGGGCTGGGGTTGGTCGCCTCGGGGTAGGCGGCCTGGTACTCCTCGAGCAGCTCGGGCTGCGAGGCCCACGAGGTGACCGGCGAGGCCACGTAGAGGTGGTCCTTCAGCCACTGCGCCGACGCCCCCTGCAGCAGGCCCGGCGCGAACACCGGGTTGCTGCCGAGGATCGGGACGTCGAGGCCCGCCGCCTGCGCCACCGCGGCCACCGAGGCGGTCTGCGTCGGCGCGACGGTCAGCACGATCGCGTCGACGCCGGCCGAGGCGAACTGGGTGACCTGCGCGGACATGTCCTGGTCGGTGGACTTGATCTGCGCCGGGATCACCTCCAGGCCGCGGGCCTCGGCGACGGCCTCACTGCCGGCCAGGCCGTTCTCCCCGTACTCGCCCTCGAAGTAGATGTGCCCGACGGTCGCACCGTCCTGCAGCAGCCCCTGGTCGAACAGGTACTGGTAGCCGTTGGCGATCTCGACGTCGTAGGTGGCGCCGAGGACGCCGGTGCCCGGGATCTCGGTGAGCGTGCGGGCCCAGGCCGACGGGAAGTTGACGATCGTGTCGGCCTCGTAGTCCGCCGCCAGCGCGGTGTTGATCGGCGAGCCGATCGTCTGCTGCATCGCCAGGATGCTGTCCTTCATGCCGCTGTAGAGCTGCACGCCGGTCTGCGGCACGTAGCCGGTGTCCTGGACGTCGAGCTCGACGTCGTAGGTGTCGCAGACCTGGTTGTCCTGCCAGTACAGGGTGTTGGCGTTGGTGATGTCCTGGCCGAGCGCGGCGAAGACGCCGGTCAGGTCGGTGAGCACGCCGAGCCGGATGGTGGTGCCCTCGATGCCGACGTCGGTGGTGACGTCCTCACCGCCGCCCCCTCCCCCGCCACCGCCCCCGCTGTCCGGTGCCTTGGTGCTGCAGCCGCTCGCTGCGACGACGGCGACGGCGGCCAGGACCGTGGCCCCCCGGAGACGCGTGCCTGCTCTCATCTGCTGCTGCTCCCTTGCGCTGGTGGTTCTGACCGGTCGGGGACGGTGGTGCTCGCACCCGAGCCCGGTGTGGCGCTCGGGGATCCGCGGCCGGGTCTGCGTCCCCGGCGGCGGAAGCGGTGGGCGATCCCGACCAGGCCGCCGGGCTCGAAGAGGACGACGAGGACGATCGCGAGGCCGAACAGGTAGCGGGCGGCGATGCCGGCGTTGATCCCGCCCTCGCCGGGGGCGCTGACGATCGGCAGCACGTCGGCGTACTGCTGGAACACCAGCGGCAGGGCCGTGACGAACAGGGCGCCCAGCGCCGCGCCGCCCACCGAGCCGAGCCCGCCGAGCACGATCATCGCCAGGTACAGCACCGAGACGGTCAGGCCGAAGGACTCCGGCGCGATGCTGCCGATCGACAGCGCGTACATCACCCCGGACAGCCCCGCGTACATGGAGCTGACCATGAACACCCGCGCCTTGTAGGCCTGCACGTTGACGCCCATGACCGAGGCGGCGACCTCGCTGTCGCGCAGCGTCTCCAGCGCCCGGCCGGGCCGGCTGCGCAGCAGGTTGCGGGCGAACACGTAGGCGGCCAGCGCGAGGACCAGGCCGAGGTACCACAGCCGCTCGGCCTCCCGGAACGGGACGCCGAGGACGAACAGCAGCGGGTCGTCGTTGCCGAAGGAGAACCCGAACAGCGAGAACTCCGGCACGTTGCGGCCGTTGAACCCGCCGGTCACCGGTGTCCAGGTGTTGAGCACGTGGACGCCGATGAACACCAGCCCGAGCGAGGCGACGCCGAGGTAGATGCCGCGCAGCCGCGCCGCGATCGGGCTGAACAACAGCCCGGCCAGGCCGGCCAGCAGCACCCCGAGGACCATGCCGACGATCGGCGGCAGCTCCAGGCCGCGCAGCGCCGCCCGGGTGCCCAGGCCGCCGGACTCGCCGGAGACGTAGGTGTAGGTGGTCGCGCCGACGGCGAGGAAGAACGCGTGCGCCAGCGACAGCTGGCCGCTGGTGCCGACCAGCAGGTTCAGCCCGATCGCGCCGACGATGGCGCCGGCGACGGCGAAGCCGGTGCGCAGCCAGAACTCCTCGACGTACAGCGGCAGCACCAGCAGCACGACCAGGGCCGCCACGAGCAGCACCGGCCGGAGCCACCGCTGCAGCGGGGAGCGGCCGGCCCCGGCCGTGTCCGCGGCCGCGGTCCGCCGGGCCCCGGCGGGGGCGGAGAGGGTGTCAGACACGTGTCAGCTCCTTGGTCCCGAACAGGCCGGAGGGGCGGACCAGCAGCACGATGATCATCACGACGTAGGGCGCGACCTCGCCGAACCCGCGACCGAGGAAGGACAGCTCCTCCTGGTAGCCGGCCACCAGCGCCTCGGTGATGCCGATGAGCAGCCCGCCGACCAGCGCGCCGCCGGTGGAGTCCAGGCCGCCGAGGATCGCCGCGGGGAAGGCGCGCAGCGCGACCGTGTAGGCCGCCGCGCTCACGCCCGGGGTCGGGGCGCCGACGAGGAACAGCGCCGCCACCGCGGCGAGGACCCCGGCGACGATCCAGGCCAGCGCCGACACCCGGCCCTGCCGGATGCCCATGAGCGCGGCCGCCTCGCCGTCCTCGGCCGAGGCGCGCATCGCCACGCCCCAGCTGGAGTACTTGAAGGCGACGAAGAACGCGGCGATGAGGACGCCGGCCACGCCCATGGCGATCAGCCGGTTCTCGCTGATGCCGACGCTGCCGATGCGGATCGAGTCGCCGCCCCACGGGTGCGGGACGTTGAGGATGTCCGGGCCGATCTGCCGGATCAGCTCGGTCAGGATGATGATGTCCACGCCGATGGTGACGATCGCCAGGCTGATCACCGCGGTGCCGCGGAGCTGGTTGATGACCAGCCGCTCGACGAGGAACGCCGCCAGCGCCGTGAACCCGACGCCGACGAGCACCGCGGGCAGGAAGCCGATCGGGTCCGACAGCCGCGCGATGGTGTAGGCGCCGAGCAGCAGCAGCGACCCGTGGGTGAAGCTGACCACCTCGCTGGCCTTGAAGATGATCACGAACCCGAGCGCGATGAGCGCGTAGATGGCGCCCAGCGAGATGCCGTTGAGCAGCAGGGACAGGAACTGGGTCACGGCCGGCTCCCCGGGGCGTCGGTGGCGGTGGCGCCGTGGGCGGTGGACTGCTCGGCGGTGGACTGCTCGGCGGGGTGCTGGGCGGCGGTGTGGTGTCCGGCGGTGTGGTGGCCGGCGGCCTCGACCGGCCCGACCTCGGTGCCCGACCCCAGGTAGGCGCGGATGACCTCGGGGTCGGACTGGACCTCCGCCGGGGTGCCGTCGGCGATGCGGCGGCCGAAGTCGAGGACGGTCACCCGGTCGGCCAGCGACATGACCATCCCCATGTCGTGCTCGACGAGGATGACCGAGATCCCCAGCGCCGAGCGGATCTCCCGGATCGCGTCGGCCATCCGGTCGGTCTCCTGGGCGTTCATCCCGGCGACCGGCTCGTCGAGCAGCAGCAGCCGGGGCTCGATGCACAGCGCCCGGGCCACCTCGACCCGCTTCTGGTCGCCGTAGGACAGCACCCCGACCGGGGTGTGCAGCTTGGCGCCGAGGTCGAGGAACTCCGCGATCTCCCGGATGCGCTCGCCGTGCACCCGCCCCTCCCGGGTGGCCCGCGGCAGACGCAGCCCGGAGGACAGGAAGCCCGCCCTGGTGAGGTGGTGGCGGCCGAGCATGAGGTTCTCGGCCACCGTCTGCGTGCCCGACAGCGCGATGTTCTGGAACGCGCGGGCCACGCCGACGTCGGCGATCTGGAACGGCCGCATCGCGCTCAGGCGGGCCTCGCCGAACCGGACCTCCCCGGCGCTGGCCCGGTAGACGCCGGACAGGACGTTGAACAGCGTCGACTTGCCGGCGCCGTTGGGACCGATGACGGCGTGGATGGCACCCGGGGCGACGGTGAACGAGACGTCGTTGAGCGCCTTGATCGCGCCGAAGGCGACGCTGACGCCGTCGACCTCGACCGGCGGGACGTCGTCCCGGGTGGTCGCCGCGGTCACGCCGTCCACCGCGAGAGGGTGCGGCGGGGCGCCCGCTCGACACGCTCGGCGGCGGGCTCGGCGCCGGTGTGGCCGAGGTAGAGCCGCTGCACCTCGTCGGTGGCGGCGAGCTCGCGGGCGTCGCCGGACAGGGACACCTCGCCGACGTCGAGGACGTAGGCGCGGTCGGCGACGCCGAGGGCCATCGTCGCGTTCTGCTCGACCAGCAGCACCGACGTCCCCTGCCGGTTGATCTCGGCGATCACCTCGCCCATCTGGCCGATGACGCGGGGCGCCAGGCCCAGGGACGGCTCGTCGAGCAGCAGCAGCCGCGGGCTGGCCATGAGCGCGCGGCCGATGGCGAGCATCTGCTGCTCCCCGCCGGACAGCAGCCCGGCGCGCTGCCCGGCGCGCTCGCGCAGCACCGGGAACAGGTCGTGCACGCGGGTGACGGCCCGGGCCTTGGCGGCGCGATCGCGGTTGCCCATGCCGCCGGCGCGCAGGTTCTCCTCGACGGTGAGCCGGCCGAAGATCCGCCGTCCCTCCGGCACCTGGACGACGCCCCGGCGCACGATCTGGCCGGGATCGCGGCGGGTGAGGTCGGTGTCCTCGAAGCGCACCGTGCCAGCGTCGACCCGGCCGCGGTGCAGCCGCAGCGTCCCGGAGACGGTGCGCAGCAGTGTGGTCTTGCCGGCGCCGTTGCTCCCGAGCACGGCCACGACCGAGCCGTCGGGGACCTCCATCGACACGCCCCGGACGGCCTGCACCACGCCGCCGTAGCTCACCTGCAGCCGGTCGACGGTCAGCACGGCCCCACCGGCTCCCCGAGCGCGCCGTGTGATGTGTGCCACATGCGCACGGACGATAGGGGGAACGTCAAGATCGCGGCCCCGGCCGGGCCGGGACCGTGACCTGGCGGTGATACGGCACTGTCCGGTGCCGTACGCCGCCGCCGGCGCCGGGCGCGGTCAGGTGCCGGCGACGTCGAGGACGCGGACCGTGCCGTCGCCGGAGTTGGTGACCAGCAGCCGGCGCCCGTCCGGGGTCACCGTGACGCTCGTCGGGTCGACCCCGGTGGGGATCCGCGCGGTGACGGCGCCGGTGCCGGCGTCGACCACCGCCACGGTGCCGTCCTCGACGTTGGCGGTGTAGAGGTGGCGGCCGTCGGGGGCCCAGGTGACGTCCTGCGGCCCGGCGCCGACGCCGGGCACGGTGGCGACCACGGTGTCCGTCGCCGGGTCCAGGAGCGTGACGTCGTCGCTGATGTAGCCGACCACCGCGACCCGCGTCCCGTCCGGCGAGGTCTCCAGGGCGTGCGGCCCGTCGCCGACGGGGACGGTCGCCAGCACCCGGTGGTCCTCCAGGGACAGGACGGTCACGACGTCGGAGAAGTGGTTGGTGACGTAGACCGCCTCGCGGCCGGGCACGAAGGCGACCCAGTGCGGGGACGGCGCGACGTCGACCCGGTCGACCAGCGCCCCGGTGGCGGCGTCGAGGACGTCGAGGTGGTCCTCGTCGTAGTAGGGCACGTACAGCAGCCGGCCGCCGGGGTCGGTCGCCATGGCGTAGGGGCCGCGGCCCACCGGCACGGTGCCGGTCACCGTGTCGGTGGCGGTGTCGATGGTGACGACGACGTCGGTGGCGAACTCCTCGTCGTAGGCGGAGACGAAGACGCGGCTCCCGTCCGGGGAGGTGGTGACCATCTGCGGTGGCGCCTGCGGCACCGGGACGGTCGCCACCACCTCCGCCGTGGCGGGGTCGATGCGGAGGACGGCGCCGAGGACGGGGTCGGCGACGTAGGCGGAGCGGCCGTCGGGGGTGACCGCGAGGTGGTGCGGCGACGAGCCGACCGGGACCGCGGGGCCGACCCCCGGGGTGGCGGACGAGGCGGCCGGACCGGACGACGTCGCGCCGGCCTCCCCGCCGTGCGCGTGCTCCCCGGCGCCCGCCGAGGTCGCGGCCGCACCCGCCCGCGGCTCGGGGGTCGCGCCACCCCGGGGCCACAGGAGCGCGCCCACGACCACCGCTGCCGCGAGGAGCACCAGGCCGAGGGCCAGCGCCGCTCCGTGGCGGCGCGTCCGGCGCCGGTAGTGCTTCCCGTGCGTGACCGTGTGGTGCAGGTCCATGGCTCATCGCCCCGTCGGCCGTCCGGGTGTGCGTGTCGCAGGGGATGGATGGTCGGGGCCCGGCCGGCCCGGGACAAGGGGGGACGGCGCCGGCAGCGCGACCGGCATCACCCGTTGCGGAAGGCAACCACCTGGGACCCTGGTGGTCATGACGCCGCCCCGTTCGCCACGCGCCCTCGTGCCCGTGCTGGTCTTCGTGGGGACGGTCGTCGCCGTCATCAGCAGCCTGGGCGCGCCGCTGGTCCCCGCGATCGCCGTGAGCACGGACGCCCCGCTGCCCGACGCCCAGTGGTCGCTGACCGCCACGCTGCTGGTCGGTGCGGTGGCCACGCCCGTGGTGGGCCGGCTCGGCGACGGGCCGCACCGGCGCCGCGTCGTCCTCGCCGTGCTGGGCGTGGTGACCGCCGGCGGGGTGCTGGCGGCCCTCCCCCTGGGCCTGGGGTGGCTGGTCGCCGGCCGCGCGCTGCAGGGCCTCGGGCTCGGGCTGACGCCGCTGGCCATCGCCACCGCCCGCGAGGCGCTGACCGGCGAGCGCTCCCGCTCGACGATCGCCGCGCTGTCGCTCACCGTCGTCGCCGGCGTCGGCCTCGGCTACCCGCTGGCCGGGCTGGTGGCCGGGCTCGGCGGGGTGCACGCGGCGTTCTGGGCCGGCGCCGCGGTCAGCCTCGCCGCGCTGCTGGCCGCGGCCGCGGTCCTGCCGCCGGCCGCGACCACGACGCGCCGGCCGCTCGACGTCGTCGGCGCGCTCCTGCTGGGCGCCGGGCTGGCCGGGCTGCTCGTCGCGCTCGGCGAGGCCGAGGCGGAGGGCTGGTCCTCCCCGGCGCCGTGGCTGCTCGCCGGCGCCGCGGTCGCGGCGCTGGCCTGCTGGGTGCCCTGGGAGGCGCGGACGCCGGCGCCGCTGGTCGACCTGCGGCTGGCCCGCGGGCGGCTCGCGCTCACCGCCCACGTGGCGGCGCTGCTGGTCGGCCTGTCCAACTACCTGCTGCTGTCCTCGGTGCCCGTCCTCGCCCAGACGCCGGCCTCCACCGGCCCGGGCTTCGGCGCCTCGCTGCTCGTGGCCGGGCTGGTGCTGCTGCCGTTCTCGGCGGCCAGCGTGCTCGGGGGCCGGCTCGCCCGGGCGCTGGCCGACCGCGGGCGGCAGCACCTCGTGCTGCCGGTCGCCGCACTCGTGCAGGCCGGCGCGTTCGTGCTGTTCGGGCTGACCCGCACCGACCTGTGGCAGCTGTTCGCCGTCATGGCCGTCGCCGGGCTCGGGGTGGGCGCGTCCTTCGCGGCGTTCCCCGCGCTCGTGGTCGCCGCGGTGCCGCCGTCGGAGACCGGCAGCGCCACGAGCCTCAACCAGGTCCTGCGCTACGTCGGGTTCGCGCTCGGCAGCGCGCTGACCGCCACCCTGCTCGGTGCCGCGCCGGACACCGGCGGGTACGCGGCGATCGCGGTCCTCGGGCTGGCGGTGTGTGCCACGACCGCCGTCGTCTCCTGGCTGGCACCGGGACGCGCGGAGGGGCGGCCCCGGGAGTCCGGGACCGCCCCTCGTCGAGCGCCTGCGGCGTAGCTCAGCCGTTCGTGCAGGTGAGGTAGGCGAGACCCGCCTGCGCGACCTCGAACGGCTTGAACGTCGGGTCGCCGAAGCGCGGGTCGTGCTCGACGACGTAGTACTTCGTGCTGCCGCCGGCGGCCGCGAAGATCGACGGGAAGTCGATGACGCCCTGGCCCACGATCTCGATCCGGCGGTCAGACGCCCGCAGGTCCTTGACGTGGAACAGCTGGATCCGGTTGCCGTACTCCTCGATGACGTCGACCGGGTCGAGGCCGGCGTAGGTCACCCAGTACAGGTCGAGCTGGGAGACGACGTTCTTGGCCCGGGTGTGCTGCATCAGGATGTCGAAGGCGGTGCGGTCGCCGAAGACGGTCGTGAACTCGAAGTCGTGGTTGTGGATCATCAGCGTCTGACCGGCCTTGCGCGCCTGCTCGCCGACGGCGTCCAGGTACTCGGCGTAGGCGACCCAGTCGGCCTCGGTCGCGAGCCGGACGTCCTCCGGGATCCACGGGGCCCCGGCGCTGCTGCCGGAGCCGAAGTACTTGATGCCGAGGACGCGGTTGTCCTCGAGGATCTCCTCGATGTCCGCGGGGCTCTTCTGCGAGCCGACGTCGACGTGGCGGGCCGACGCCTTGAGGCCGTACTGGTCCAGCAGGGCCCGGTACTCCTCGGCGGTCCAGCCGCTGAGGGTGTACGGCTCGACGTTGCGGTAGCCCATCTCGGCCAGCCGGCGCAGGACCTCCTCGTGGCGAGCCTGCTCGCCGGGGGCGCCGCTGTCGATGTAGTCGGCGAAGGTGTACAGCTGGATCGAGATCTTGCTCAGCGGCACCCGGGCGCAGTCGTCGGTGCTCGTGGACTGGGTGGAGGGGGCGGCGTTCGCGGGGCCGACGAGGCCCACGAACACGAGTGCGGACAGGGCGGCCAGCAGCACGGCTCGCGTCAGGTAGCGCAGGTCTCTCACGGGGTCGATCGGTCCTCTCGGGAGTGACGGCGCACGTCCCACCCCGGAGCGCCCGGTGCAGCCCGGCGATCCGCGGTGATCTGTGCCGTGCACCACAACCTAGCGAGACTTACGCACTCCGCAAAGCAGAAGTCTGCGCAACGCCGCGCGAAACGCCGCGACACGCCGAGGCGGGCTCGTCACCGCAGGTCACGGCAGCGTGGAGCGGACTGCGTCGTCTCGTTGGTCACCGTTCGGTCACGGATTGTCGACTTATTTACTCTTGCTACCTAACGTCTCCCCGGGCTGCCAGAGAGTGATCACCGGTGGTTCCCCACCGGCGGTCGGCGGTCCTCGTCCGACATGGGAGACGGTCCTTGAAGAAGAGAGCTCTTCCCCTGGTCGTGGGCGCCGCGCTGGTCGCGGTCGCCCTGCCCACGACCGCGAACGCGGCACCACCTCAGGAGGACCCCGGCGCGGCCCCCGCCCGGGCGCACGACCTGCCCAACCCCCTCGGTGACAAGCAGCGCGAGCTGCGCCAGGAGGCCCTCGAGCAGGTCGTCTCCGGCCAGGCCACGCCGACCGGCGACAACAAGGTCGTCGAGGTCGCGAAGGGCCAGTACGTCGAGCTGGCCCAGACCGACAGCGACGCGATCTGGACCGTGCTCGGCGAGTTCAGCGACCTGCCGCACAACCAGATCCCCCGGCCCGACCGGAACGTGGACAACACCACGATCTGGGCCGAGGACTTCTCTCAGCCCTACTTCGACCAGCTGCTCTACAGCTCCGCGGACGGGGTCAACTCGGTCGCGAACTTCTACGAGGAGCTGTCCTCGGGCCGCTACACCGTCACCGGTGAGGTCGAGAACTGGGTCCAGGTCCCCGGCACCGGCGCGTCCTACGGCGACAACGACCTCGGTGACCGCGTCACCTGGAACTTCGTCAACGACACGGTCAACACCTGGTACGCGAAGCAGCTGGCCTCGGGCCGGACCGAAGCGGAGATCGATGCGTACCTCTCCCAGTTCGACGTCTGGGACCGCTACGACCAGGACGGCGACGGCAAGTTCGACGAGGCCGACGGCTACATCGACCACTTCCAGGCCGTGCACTCGGGCATGGGCGAGGAGGTCGGCGGCGGCGTCCTCGGGGACGACGCCATCTGGTCGCACCGCTGGTACAACCAGACCAACCGCGTCGGCGCCGCCGGCCCGACGCTGGCCGACGGCACGCAGGTCAAGCTCGGTGGCACGCGGGTCGGCGGATCGAAGTACTGGATCGGCGACTACACGGTCGAGCCGGAGAACGGCGGCGTGGGCGTCTTCGCGCACGAGTTCGGTCACGACCTCGGCCTGCCGGACCTCTACGACACCTCCGGCAACAGCGGCGGCGCCGAGAACAGCACCGCCTTCTGGACGCTGATGTCGTCGGGCTCCTACGGCAACAGCGGCCGGCCGGCCGACGGCATCGGCACCAAGCCGATCCACATGGGCGCGTGGGAGAAGCTGCAGCTGGGCTGGCTGGACTACGAGGTCGTGGCGCCGGGTGCCCGGGCCGACACGCGCCTCGGCCCGTCGACGGCCACCACCAAGCAGGCGCAGGCGCTGATCGTGCTGCTGCCGGACCGCGAGGTCGCCACGACCGTCGGCACCCCGTTCGAGGGCCCCGACTTCTGGTACTCGGGCCAGGGTGACGACCTGGACCACTCGATGCTGACCGTGCTGCCCGCCGGCGCGACCACGCTCACCGCCAAGGTGAACTACCAGATCGAGCAGGACTGGGACTACGCCTACGCCGTCTACACCATCGACGGCGGCCGCACCTTCACCCCGCTGCCGACCAACCGGTCGGTCACGACCGACCCCAACGGCCAGAACTTCGGTCACGGCATCACCGGCAGCACCGGTGGCCAGTGGGTCGACCTGTCGGCGAGCCTGGCCGGCGTCCCCGCGGGCGCCCAGGTGGGCTTCCGCTACTGGACCGACGGCGCCGCCGTCGAGCCCGGCTTCCTGGTCGACGCCGTGGCGATCGACGGCACCCCGGTGACGGCCTGGACCCTCGAGGGGTTCACCAGCACCACGGGCTCGGCGACGCAGTCGTTCTTCAACGCCTACATCGCCGAGAACCGCGCCTACACCGGCTACGACGCCGGCCTGCAGACCGGCCCGTACAACTTCGGGAACCCGTCCCGTCCGGACTGGGCCGAGCGCCTGCCGTACCAGGACGGCCTGCTGATCAGCTACTGGAACACCCAGTACGCGGACAACAACGTCGGCGCCCACCCCGGTGGCGGGCTGATCCTGCCGGTCGACGCCCACCCGGGCCTGCTCTACGAGCCGACCGACGACGAGGGCACCAACCGGGCCGACGGCGAGTCCTGGCGGCCGCGGATCCAGTCCTACGACTCCACCTTCGGGCGGCAGACGACGGACCGGATCACCCTGCACGACCCGGACACCGGCGTGGCCGGCAGCTACGGCGGGCTGCCCGCCGTGCCGACCTTCGACGACACGCAGGACTGGTACGTGGCGCCGGGTGAGCAGCCCGACGCCAACGGCTGGACCGGCGTGGACGTGCCGGAGACCGGCACCCGCATCACCGTGGTGAGCACCAGCGCCCACGACGGGTTCATGCAGGTCCGCGTCAACGGCTGACCTGCTCCGCGAGGACGGCCCCCCGGCGTCAGCCGGGGGGCCGTTCCGCGTTCGGGGAGCGGGAGGTCAGCGGGGCCGGCGCCCCACGGTGGTGAGCCGGACGGTCTCCGGCAGGGCGCGCAGGGCGGCCAGCAGGTCGGCCGGCAGCTCGGCGCTCACGTCGGTGACCGCGTACCCGAGCTCGCCGCGGGTGGCCAGGACCTGGCCGTCGACGTTGAGGCCGTGCTCGCCGACCAGCGCGTCCACGCGGGCGAGGACGCCGGGCACGTTGCGGTGCAGCAGCGCGAACCGGGCCGCCGACGACCCGTGCAGGGCCACGGTCGGCAGGTTGACGCTCAGCGTCGTCGTCCCGGTGGTCGTGTAGTCGACGAGCTTGCCGGCGACGAACCGCCCGATGTCGTGCTGCGCCTCCTGCGTCGACCCGCCGACGTGCGGGGTGAGGATCACGTTCGGCAGGCCGCGCAGCACCGAGTCGAACGGGTCGCCCTGCTCGCGCGGCTCCTCGGGGAACACGTCGACCGCGGCCCCGGCGATGTGGCCGGACAGGACGTGCTCGCGCAGCGCCTCGTGGTCGACGACGAACCCGCGGGAGAGGTTGAGGAACAGGCTGCGCCGGCGCATCCGGGCGAACTGCTCGGCACCGAACAGCCCGGCGTTGCCGGCCCGCCCGTCGACGTGCAGCGTCACCGTCTCCGCCCGCTCGAGCAGCTCCTCCAGGCTGTCGCAGCGCTCCGCGTTGCCCAGTGCCAGCTTGTCCTCGAGGTCGTAGAACAGCACCCGCATGCCCAGCGCCTCGGCGAGCACCGACAGCTGGCTGCCGATGTTGCCGTAGCCGACGATGCCCAGCGTGCGGCCGCGGATCTCGTGGCTGCCGGCCGCGGACTTGTCCCAGGTGCCGGCGTGCAGCGCGCGGTCCCGGTCGACCAGCCGCCGCGCCAGGATGACGATCTCCGCGATCGCCATCTCCACCACGCTGCGGGTGTTGGAGTACGGCGCGTTGAACACCGCGACGCCCGCCGCCGCGGCCGCCGCGAGGTCGATCTGGTTGGTGCCGATGCAGAAGGCGCCGACCGCCGCGAGGCCCGGCCGGGCGCGCACGACCTCGGCGGTCACCTGGGTCTTGGACCGGATCCCGAGCAGGTCGACGCCGTCCAGCGCGTCGACCAGGTCGGCCTCGTCCAGCGCTCCCCGGAGGGACTCGACCTGGTAGCCGGCCTCCCCGAGCAGGTCGGCCGCCACCGGGTCGATGTTCTCCAGCAGCAGGGCTCTGGGCACTCCGGGGACCTCCTCGACCGGGGACCGCCCGCCGGACCCCGTCGGGACGAGTATCCCGTCGCGGCGGGGGCGCCCCGGTCAGCGGGGGTCGGACCCCAGGCGGGCGGCCGCGAGGTGGCCCGCCGTCGCCTCGCCGAGCACGGCGGCGTCGACGGCGACCGTGACGATCGTGGCGCCCTCGGCGGCGAACCCCGCGGCCTCCTGTCCGCTGTAGGCGTGCACGCCCACGGGCACGCCGGCGGCGACCGCCCGCGCGACGATCGAGGACAGCACGGCGCGCAGCTCACCGCGGTGCTCCTCCCCCGTCAGCCCGAGGGACAGGGACAGGTCGCCGGGGCCGACGTACACGCCGTCCAGCCCCTCGACGGCGAGCAGGGCGTCGAGGTCCTCGAGCGCGGTGGCGGCCTCCACCATGAGCACGACCAGGGGATCGTCGGCGCCGCCGGACAGCCGCCCGATCGACCGGGTCCCGGCCGGCGCGTACCGGGTGGCGGCCACCACCTCACGGGCGTGCGCGGCGTCGCGCACGTTCGGCACGACCACGCCGCGGGCGCCCAGGTCGAGCGGGCGGCCGACGTCGGCGAAGGCGGGGCTGCGGGTCCGGACCAGCGGCACCGCGCCGGCCGCGCCGATCGCCGCCGCGGTCCCCGGCAGGTCGGCCTCGGCGGTGGCGCCGTGCTGCAGGTCCACGACGACGTAGTCGGCGCCGGTGCGTGCCAGCAGCTCGCCGGTGACCGCGCCGGGCAGCAGGCTCCACAGCCCGTGCGCGGGCTCCCCCGCCGCCCACCGCCGCCGCAGGTCCGCCGCGCTCGCCGCCATGCCGCCCCGTCCCCCGTCGTCCGCCCGTCCGCCCGTCGTCCGCCCGTCGTCGTCCCGGCTCGGGCACCCGCCAGGCCGGCGCGCCACGGGCCGGGCCCTCCGTCGCGGCCTGGCGGGGCAGATCCAGTTTCGGTAATCCCGGCCCCCACCGCGACCCGGCGCCGCGGAACCGTCCCCGGAGGGTGAGCCCGCACCGCCCCGCACCGGGCAGCATCCCCTCCGCCGGCCGGGGGCCGGCCGGAGGAGGTGCGCCGTGGAGACCTCGCGGACCCGACGGTGGGAGGCCCGCGGCGCGCTGGCGCTGGCCGCCGCCGCCCTGCTCGTGCTGCTGGAGTCCGCCAACGGGCGCGGCCTGTGGCTGGTGGCCCTCGTGGTGGCGACCGCCGTCGCGGTCGTCGCCGGGGTCTTCTGGTTCCTGCGCCACGGCCGCGCCAAGCGCTGGTTCGCCCTCGCCCTCGTGGTGGTGGCCCCGCTCGCGCTCGTCGTCGTGTTCCTGGCCGAGGACCTGGTGCTGTCCGCCGTCGTGGCCGCGCTGCTCTGGGGCGCGGCGCTGGGCACCGCGCGCGCCGCGCTGCGGCCGGACCCGGCGGAGTGGACCCTGCCGGTCGCCGAGGTGCCGCCGCCCCGGCACCCGTTCCTCGTGATGAACCCGCGGTCCGGCGGCGGCAAGGTCGGCCGGTTCGCGCTGCGGGAGCGGGCGGAGGCGCTCGGCGCGGAGGTGGCCCTGCTGGACCGGCCCGGGACCGACGTGCAGCAGCTCGCCCGCGACGCGCTCGCCCGCGGTGCGGACCTGCTGGGCGTGGCCGGCGGCGACGGCACGCAGGCGCTGGTGGCCGACGTGGCCGCCGAGCACGGCGTGCCGTTCCTGGTGATCAGCGCCGGCACCCGCAACCACTTCGCGCTCGACCTCGGCCTGGACCGGGAGGACCCGTCCCGCTGCCTCGACGCCCTGACCGACGGGGTGGAGGCGCGGATCGACCTAGGTTCGGTCAACGGGCGGCCGTTCGTGAACAACGCGTCCTTCGGCGCGTACGCCGAGATCGTGGAGGACCCCGGGTACCGGGAGGACAAGGCCGGCACCACCCTCGCGGCGCTGCCCGACCTGCTCAGCCGGCGGCGCGGGGCGCACCTGCGGGCCGAGGCGGGGTCGCTGGTGGTCGACGGGCCGCAGGCGGTGCTGGTCAGCAACGGCTCCTACGACGAGTCCGACCTCGCCGGGATCGGCCGGCGGTCCCGCCTGGACCGCGGCGTGCTCGGCGTCATCGCGATCCGGGTCGACAGCGCGCGGCAGGCCGTCGACCTGCTGCGCGGCGCCCACCAGCGGGGCATCCGGACGACGGAGGCGCGGGAGGTGCTGGTGACCGCCGACGTGCCCGAGGTCCCCGTCGGCATCGACGGCGAGACGGTGCGGCTGGCCACGCCGGTGCGGTGCACGGTCCGCCCGGGGGCGCTGCGGGTCCGGCTGCCGCGGGAGCGCCCCGGCGTCCGCGCGCCGCGGGCCCGGGTGCAGTGGTCGTCGCTGTGGTCCCTGGCCCGGGGCCGGCCGCCCCGGACCGAGGCGGCCCCGCCCGCGGGCCGGCCGGCGCCGGTCGGCGCGGACCGGGCCGCTCAGGCGCCCGGCACGGACGGCTGAGCGCCGCTGCCCCGCCCCGCGTCCGGTGGTGCGTCCCGCGGGCCGGGTAGCCGCGACGGCGGGGCGGCGGCGGGCGGGCCGGCGTCCGGCCAGTCGGCTCCGGTCTCCTGGCGGAACGCCCGGACCGCGGCCCCGATCGTGGGGAAGAAGTCCCGCGCGCCGATCTCGCCGGCGAGGCCGTAGCGCTCGATCTTGCGGCGGACCGGGTCCTTGAGCTCGGCGAAGACCAGGCTCTGCCCGCGGCCGGCGAGCGCCCGGTCCAGCTCGAACAGCACGTCGGCGGCGGTGGTGTCGACGTCGGTGATCGGCTCGGCCGCGACGACGATCCACCGGGGCGCGGGCTCGGAGCGGGCCAGCGCGGTGACCTCGTCCCGGAAGGTCTTGGCGTTGGCGAAGAACAGCGGCGCGTCGAACCGGTAGATGACCAGCCCGGGCAGCCGGCCGGCCTCCGGGTAGGAGTGCACGTCGTGGTAGCCGGGGAGGCCGTCGACCCGGCCCAGCTCGGTCTCGTAGGGGTGCCAGGCCCGGCGGAACACGTTGAGGATGGACAGGCCGACGGCGACCGCGATGCCCGGCAGCACCCCGAGCAGCGCGACGCCGGCGAAGGCGACCAGCGAGAGCGTGAACTCGACGCGCCGCTGGCGCCACAGCCGCACGGTGCCCGGCAGGTCGGCCAGCGACAGGGACGCGGTGATGACGACCGCCGCCAGCGCCGCCTGCGGCAGGTCGCGGAAGAGGCCGGGCAGGAAGACGATCATCAGGAGCACCAGCGCGGCGCCGGTGACCCCGGTCAGCTGGGTGCGGGCGCCGGCCCGCTCGGCGACCGCGGTGCGCGAGGCGCTGGTGCTGACGGGGAAGCCCTGGAACAGCCCGGCGGCGAGGTTCGCCGTCCCGATGCCCACCATCTCCTGGCCGCCGTGCACCTCCTGGCCCGTGCGCTGGGCGAACGACGACGCCGTCGAGATGGTGTCGGCCAGGGACACCAGCGCGATCGCCAGCGCGCCGGCGACCAGCACCCCGAGGTCGGACCAGCCGACCGAGGGGATCGTCAGCGGCGGGAAGCCCTGCGGCAGCTCCCCCACCAGGTCCGCCCCGCGCTCCCCCAGGTCGAACGCCGCGCTGGCGGCGATGGCCAGCACGACCATGACCAGCACCGCCGGCACCTTCGGCCACCACCGCTGCAGCACGAGGACCAGCGCGACGCCGCCCAGCCCGACTGCCGCGGCGGCCGGCACCGCCTGCCCCTGGGCCACGCCCTCCACGAAGCCGGCGGCCTCGCCGACGACGCCGTCGGCGTCCACCGAGAACCCGAGCAGCTTGGGCAGCTGGCCGACCAGGATGGTCAGGGCCAGCCCGTTCATGTAGCCGATCATGGTCGGCTTGGAGAGCAGGTCGGCGACGAAGCCGAGCCCGGTCCAGCCGGCCACGACCATCACCACCCCGGTCACCAGGGCGAGCACCGACGCCAGCGCGACCGCCCGCTCCGGGTCGCCGCCCGCGGCCGCCAGCGGGAGGACCGTCGCCGCGATCATCGGGCCGAGGGAGGAGTCGGGGCCGAGGACCAGGATGCGGGACGGGCCGAACACCGCGTACGCCAGCAGGCAGGTGATGGTCGTGTACAGACCGGTGATCGCCGGCAGCCCCGCCAGCTCGGCGTAGGCCATGCCCTGCGGCACGAGCAGCGTGGTGAGCACCACCCCGGCGGTGACGTCGCGGGGCAGCCAGGCGCGTCGGTAGCCGCGCAGCGCCCGGAGACCGGGCGGGACGGGCCTCCGGGTCCCCCGCGCCCGGCGGGAGCCGCCCGGGTCAGCCGGCCGTCCGCCGGACGCGGTAGCGCTCACGGAGCCGCTTCTCCACCAGGATCGGGACGAACACCTGCACGGGGGCGTCGGCGAACGCCGCGAACGCCGCCACCGCCCGCGCCCGGACCTCCACCGGGTCCGCGCCGTACTCCTGCGACAGCCGGGCCACGAGCGGCCCGAGGACCGCGTCCGCGCCGGGGACGGCGTCGCCGTCCGCCGGGACCGGCTCGACGGCCACGCTCATCTCCGCCTCCTCGCCCCGGGGACGGACGTGCCGGGACCGTTCCACCGTCCCGGCACGGAGCGGTCCCGGGCCTCACCCGCCGAGGACGAGGCCCGGGCCCCCGCCCGCCCCGGCGTCCAGCCGCCGCGCGAGGGGCCCGGTGAGGACGCCCAGCGCGTTGGTCGCCCAGTGCGCGCCGGCCGCGGCGAGGACGCTGCCGCTGCGCCGGCGCAGCTCGCCGAACACGAGGCCGCCGACGGTGGTCAGCGCCACGGTGCCCGCGAGCGTCGCGGTGGGGACGCCGGGGTCGCCCTCCTCGGCGGCCAGCACGGTGGGGACGTGCCACAGGCCGAACAGCACCGCGGTGCCGACCAGCACCTGCCACGGCCGGCAGTGCCGGGCCAGCGCTCCCCAGAGCACCGAGCGGAACGCGGCCTCCTCGAGGACCACGGTGCCGAGCGGGATGCTGAGGAACGCCTTCGCCAGCAGGCCGGGCAGCGGGAGGTCGTAGCGCTCGTCCAGGAAGGCCGGCCGGACCGGTGGGGCCAGGACGCCCACGGCGTAGACGGCCGCGACCACGCCCACCGACCCGAGCGCCCACCGGCAGCCCGCCGCCAGCCGGTCGCGGCCCAGGCCGAGCTCCGGCCAGCCGAGCCCGGACAGCCGCGCCCCCGCGAGCAGGGCGGCGCCGGTGAGGCCGCGCACCCACCACGGCGGGCGCACCAGCGGCCCGGCCACGGCCAGCACGGCGACCACCGCGACGACGGTCCCGCTGCGCAGCCGGTCGCGGGCGGACGCCGTCACGGACCCGCGCCGGCCGGTCAGTACCGGCCGAGCAGCGGCCGCAGCCGCGCGGTGTCGGCGTCGGTCCACCCGGGCGGCTGCGCGACGGCGGCCCAGGCGTCGGCGTAGTCGGCCGTGTACCGGTGGCCGTGCCCGTCCGGGGCGCCGGTCGAGAAGGCCATGTCGGCGGTCACCTGCCAGAAGGTCACGAAGGGCAGCCACACCACGGCGTCCGACACGTCCGGCGCCCGCGGCCCCTCGAGCCAGCTCGGCCGGGTCAGCAGCAGCTCGGGGGACCACCAGACGATCGGGTCCGAGGC
The DNA here is from genome assembly GCF_054050415.1 of Geodermatophilus sp. SYSU D01180. NCBI lineage: Bacteria > Bacillati > Actinomycetota > Actinomycetes > Geodermatophilales > Geodermatophilaceae > Geodermatophilus > Geodermatophilus sp. SYSU D01180. Next base: position 69,730 of record NZ_JBJGZH010000002.1, read on the forward strand.
GTTCTGCAGGTACACGACCCGCGACTCCCCCCACGGGGCGGGCGGCGCGGCGAGGTCGGCGGCCTCGTCGGCGAACCGCGCGGTCCGCCCGCCGTCGAGCACCGGCAGCCACTCCGGCGACCCCTCGTCCCGGTCGGCGACCAGGTCCCGCCACAGCGCGTTGAAGTTCGGCGGGCCGGCCCAGACCACCCCGGTCGCGCGGTTCTGGATGTCGGCCAGGCCGCTGAAGGCGGCCTCCCCGCCGAAGCTGCCGAGGCTCTCGCCGAGCACCAGCAGGTCCGGCCGCTCGCCCACCGGCAGCCGGGCCCAGGTGCCGTACACCGCGTCGAACAGCGCCCGCCCGGCGTCCCGCGCCTTGGCCTGGTCGACGAGGAAGGACAGCCAGCTGGGCAGGTAGGAGTACTGCATGGACACCATCGCGGTGTCCCCGTTGAACTCGTGCTCCAGCGCGGCGCCGGCCGCCGGGTCGATCCAGCCGGTCCCGGTCGTGGTGACCACGGCGAGCACCGCCCGGTCGAAGCCGCCGGCCCGCACGAGGTCCCGGACGGCGAGGTCCGCGCGCTCCTCGACGTCCTCGGCCGACGCCAGCCCGGCGTAGACGCGGACCGGCGGGAGGGCCGGCCGCCCCGAGAACGCGGCGAGGTCCTCCGGCGTCGGGCCGGAGCCCACGAAGATCCGGCCCTGCCGGCCGAGCTCCTCCCACGGCAGCAGCGAGCCCGGCCCCCCGGAGCGCTCGGCGCCGGTGGGCCGGACGGCGCCCTCCCCCGTCTCGTCGTCCTGCACGCTGAACGCGGAGTTCGCGGCCTCGATCAGCCCCTGGAACAGCACGCCGTTGACCAGGAACACCACCAGCGCCCCGACCGCCACGACACCGAGCGGCCGGGCCAGGCGCCGCGGCAGGACGCGGGCCAGCAGCCGCACCAGCCCGCGGCCCAGCCACCGGACGCCCCGGCCCAGGGCGACCAGGACCACGAAGAGCAGCACCGCCACGACGACGATGCCGGCGGAGGAGTACCCGCGCGGCGGGTCGAGCCCCATGAGCAGGTGGACCTCGCGCTGCCAGCGCGCGCCGAGCCACAGCGAGACCACGACCAGCACCGTCCCGGCCACGGCCAGCACCTGCCAGGCGCGGCGTCGGAACCGCGCGGACATCCGGCGGTCGGTGGCCTCCGCGACGAACCAGGCGAGGCCGGTCCCCAGCCCGTAGCCGATCGCCGCGGTGATGCCCGCGACCAGGCCCTGGATCAGCCAGCCGCGGGGCAGCAGCGACGGCGTCAGGGACAGGCAGCCGAGCAGCACGGCCCCGGCCAGCCCGCTCCACCGGTACCGCGGCAGCCAGCGCAGCCACCGACGGCCGGGCCGGCGCGGGGGCCCCTCCTCGGGAGCCTGGCGCGGCGCGGGGACGGCAGGCGTCACGGAGGCGTCTCGGACAGCCGGTTCGGTCGTCATGTCGGGCTCCGCGCGGACCTGGGGGCGCCGACGCTAGGGGCCTCCCGCGCGGCCGGGATCGCACCGGGCGGACGATGTGCGGCCCGGCGGGCGGCCCCCAGGCTGCGGCGCATGCGAGCCGGACTCGAGGCGCACCTGGGCTCCCGGCAGGTCGGCCGGGTCGTGTACGGCTCGATCATCGGCCTGGCGCTGGTCGTCGCGGTCGAGCAGCACCCGCCCTCGCCCGGCGTCATGGCCGTGTGGCTGCTGGGGACCGCCGTGGCCGTGGGCCTCGCCGAGGTCTACAGCGACGTGGTGGGCACCGAGACCCGCGCGCGGCGGCGGGTCACCCGCCCCGAGGTCGTGCACATGACCGAGGACGCCGCGGCGGTCGGGTTCGGCGTGGTGTTCCCCGCCGTCTTCTTCCTGCTCGCCGCGCTCGGCGTGCTCGCGACCGGCACCGCGTTCACCGTCGCCAAGTGGTCCGGGGTGGGCCTGATCGGGTGCTACGGCTACTGGGGTGTGCGGCTGGCCGGCGGGTCCACCTTCCAGGCGCTGGTCAGGGGCGCGCTCGTGGCCCTCGTCGGCGCGGGTCTCGTCGCGCTGAAGGCGCTCGTGCACTGACCGCGGACGCGACGGGGCCCGGCCGCCGCGGCGCCCGCGCGGCCCCGCGCCGCCCCCCCCCCCCCCCCCCCCCCCCCCCCCCCCCCCCCCCCCCCCCCCCCCCCCCCCCCCCCCCCCCCCCCCCCCCCCCCCCCGTCCCGGGGAGCGCTCAGCCCGTCGTCGCGGGCGCGGGCGCCTCGGTGTCGGCGAAGACCTCGCGCAGCTTGGTCTCCTGGTCGTTGCTGAGGTTGCTCTCCACCAGGGTCATCTCCTGGCCCGCGAACGCCTCCCGGACCCGGTCCACGACCGCGTCCGAGGAGAGGACGAACAGCGCCGAGGTCCCGGGCCGGATCTCCTCGCGCATCCGGCGGATGAAGGCGTCGTCGATGCCGACGTCGGTCATGCTGCCGGTGAGGGCACCCATCGCCGCGCCGACCGCCATGCCGAGCAGCGGGACGAGGAAGATCAGGCCGAACAGCATCCCCCAGAACGCGCCGCCCAGGGCGCCGGCACCGGCCAGGTTGTGCAGCTGACGGGTCTTCGGCTTCCGCGCCCCCTCGGGGTAGGTGACGATCGCGGCGTCGTGGATCCGGATCAGCTCCCGGCGCTGCAGGTCGGCGAGCGTGGCCTGGGCCCGCTCGGCGCCGCCGGCGGTGGGGAACGTCCAGACGGTCATGGTGGCCATGTACTTCCTCCTCGGGGATGGGTGCACCGGACCGGCGGCCCGGGGGTCAGGAGTCGAGGATCCGGCTCTTCTGGAGGGCGAACTCGGCGTCGTCCAGGACGCCCGAGTCGTGCAGCTGACCCAGCTCGCGCAGCTGGGCGAGCTTGGTGTCGGTGTCGGTCCGCGGCGGGGGCACCGGCGCGGCTGCCGGCTGCGGCGCGGCGGCCGCGTCCTGCTGCGCCCACCGGTTGGCCTGACGCCGCCGGACGCGGCCGGACACGGCACTGGCCGTGCCTGCGACGACGGCCGTGCGGGCGACGCCGCGGAGCAGTCCTGGCATGTCGGCTCCTGTTCTCTCGGTCCTGTCCCTCTCGTTCCCGTCCCCCGTGTGCGGGGCGGGCGGGGCTGGGTCGTCCTGCGGGTCACCGGCCGACGGCCGCTCCGCCGGCGGGGCGCAGGAAGGCGACGGCCACCAGCGCCAGGCCGAGGAACAGCACCTGGACGCCGAACAGGACGCACAGCACCAGGACCGTGGCCTCCGGCCAGGTGAGGGCCAGCACGCCGACGACGACGTCGACGACGCCGAGCGCGGCCAGCCAGCCCCGCCCGTCGACCCGGTCCCGCCCGACGACGGCCAGGGCGATGCGGCCGGCGCCGTGGACGAGCAGCGACAGCGCGGTGACCAGCACCAGCGTCCAGAGCGTCACGCCGGGCCAGACCGCGGCCAGGACGCCGCCGATCACGAGGACGGCGCCCAGCAGCACCGAGGCCCCGCGGGAGCGCCCCGAGTCCCACCCGACGGCGATCTCCAGCAGCCCCCCGACGACGAACGAGAGCCCGACGAGCAGGGCGAGGCTGCGCGCGGCGGCGACCGGGTTGGCCAGCAGGACGACCCCGAGGACCACGACGGCCAGGCCGAGCAGCCCGACCACCACGCGCGCGCCACTGCGCCGGGGCGGGACGGTCACGGAGGGACGGGACAGGTCGGTGCTCATCGCGGTTTCCTCCCGGCTGCGTTCCGGCGCCGAGGGTCGCCGTCCGGGGCCGGGACGTCCTCATCCCCGCCGGATGAGGCCACCGCGCGGTCCGGCCCGGCACCGTCGGGCCATGAGCACAGGCGCAGCCGCACGCCGGACGGCCCGGACCACGATCCCGACCCGGGAGGCGCGCCGCGGAGGCGGCGGCACCGTGCTCGACGGGAACGAGGTGCTGACCGGGACGGCGGTCGCCGTCGAGGACCGGCCCCCGCACGGGGCCGGCCGGCCGCCGCGGCCCACGCCGCAGCAGCGGCGGGCCGCGGGGAAGGCACTGCGCGCCACCGCCCCGCTCGACGCGCTCGCCGAGTCCCCGCGGGCGACGCGCACCCGCGACCCGCTCACCCTGCTCGTGGAGCAGGCGGCGGACCGGGTGCCCGAGCTGGTGCCGATCCGCTACGGGCGGATGCTCGCGTCCCCGTTCGCCTACTACCGCGGCGCCGCCCGCGTCATGGCGGCCGACCAGGCCGGCGCGTCCCGCTCGGGCCTGACCGTGCAGATGTGCGGGGACGCGCACGCCGCCAACTTCGGGCTGTTCGGCTCGCCCGAGCGGCGGCTGCTGTTCGACACCAACGACTTCGACGAGACCCTGCCGGGCCCCTTCGAGCACGACGTCCGGCGGCTGGTCGCCAGCCTGGAGCTCGCCGGCCGGGAGAACGGCCTGTCGCGCAAGCAGCGCCGGGCGGTCACCGTCGCCGCCGGCGCGCGCTACCGGACGGCGATGGCGGAGTTCGCGGGGCAGCGGGACATCGAGGTCTGGTACGCGGGGCTCGACGCCGAGGTGCTGCAGCACGACCTGGCCGCGCAGCTCGGAGCCGGTGCGCGCAAGCGGCTGGCCCGCGCGCTCGAGCGGGCGCGGACCCGCGACAGCCTCCAGGCGTTCGGCAAGCTCACCGAGGTGGCCGACGGCCGGCTGCGGATCAAGGCCGAGCCCCCGCTGCTGACGCCGCTGCGCGACCTCGTGCCCGGGGCGGAGGGCCCGGACCCGGCCGGCGCCTTCCACGGCCTGATCCGGCTGTACCGGAGCTCGCTGCAGGTCGACCGCCGCACGCTCCTGGAGCGGTACGCGTTCGTCGACATGGCCCGCAAGGTCGTCGGGGTGGGCAGCGTGGGCACCCGCTGCTGGGTGGTCCTGCTCGTCGGGCGCGACGACGACGACCCGCTGCTGCTCCAAGTCAAGGAGGCCGGCCCCTCGGTGCACGCCGAGTTCGTCGGGCCCAGCCGCTACACCCACCAGGGCGAGCGGGTGGTGGCCGGCCAGCGCCTCATGCAGCAGGCCAGCGACGTCTTCCTCGGCTGGGAGCGGACCGCCGGCGTCGACGGCGTGGAGCGGGACTTCTACGTCCGGCAGCTGCGGGACTGGAAGGGGTCGGTCGAGCTCGGCGACCTGCGCCCCGAGGGACTGCAGACCCTCGGCGCGGTGTGCGCCTGGTGCCTGGCCCGGGCGCACGCCCGCACCGGTGACCGCATCGCGATCGCCGGCTACCTGGGCTCCTCGCCGGCGTTCGAGCAGGCGCTCGCCGACTACGCGGAGGCGTGCGCCGACGTCACCGAGGGCGACCACCGCCAGCTGGCCGACGCGGCCGCCGCGGGCCGGGTGCCCGTGGAGCGCGACGTCTGACCCGGGTCACCCGGGCCGGGTGATCCGCGTCGCGGACGGGCACCGGGACGCTGCGCGCGTGGGAGGCCCGGCGAGCACCGACCGGCCACCCGGCGCCACCGCCGGGCCGGCGGCGTCGCCGCACGGCCTGCCCGGGCGCGGCCCGCTGCTGCGGGGTGCCGCGCGGACGCTGCTCACGACGGCGGGGCTGCTCGTCGTCTACGCCCTGCTTCCCCTCGACCGGGCGTTCACCGTGGGCACGGTCCTCGCGCTCGGCGCCGGGGTCCTCGCCGTCGGGGTGCTGGTCGTCGTGCAGGTGCGGGCGATCCTGCGTTCCCGGCACCCGGGGCTGCAGGCGGTCGAGGGCATCGCGCTGTCGCTGCCGCTGTTCCTGCTGCTGTTCGCGACCGTCTTCGTGCAGCTGTCGGGCAGCGACCCGCGGGCGTTCAGCGAGCCGCTGGACCGCGTCGACGGCGTCTACTTCGTGGTCACCGTGTTCGCCACGGTGGGCTTCGGGGACATCAGCGCGGTCAGCACCGTCGCCCGGGTCCTCACCACCGTGCTGATGGTCGGCGACCTGGTGCTCATCGGGCTCGTGCTCAAGCTGTTCCTCGGCGCGGTGGACCGCCGCCGGGCGACCCAGTCGGGCGGCCCGGCCCCCGGCGGGGACGGCTGACCCGGCCCGCTCACGAGGCCAGCAGCCGGTTCTTCACCCGGAGGAACTCCTCCTCGGACAGGACGCCGGCGTCCCGGGCGGCGCCCAGGCGCAGGAGAAGGTCGAGCCGGTCCTCGAGGGTGGAGATCGCCTCGGCGGGCAGGGCCGGGACCAGCCGCTCGGCGTCGGGGACGGGCGCGGGCGCGGGCGGGGACCCGGCGGCCGCCGGCGCCCCGGCCGCCGCCGTCCCCGCGGCCGTCCCCGAGGCCGTCGTCGCGGCGGCACCGACCAGCACGCCGCCCGTCTCCGGGCCCGGGCGCGGGGCCGGCACCCCGGCCGGCACCCCGTCCGCGGCGGGGACGCCCGGTCCCGGCGCGGCAGGGGCCGCGGCCGGCGCGCGGCTGCTCAGCCACTCCAGGGCGCCGATCCACAGCGCGACCAGGGCGGCGACCCAGATCAGCACCGACAGGGTCGGCGACGGCCACAGCAGCAGCACGACGGCACCGAGCACGATGCCGGCCCACCGTGCCGGGCCGAGGTGGTCGCGCACCGCCGCACCCCACCGGGCGGTCCGCCCGGGCAGGTCCAGGCCGTCCGCGAACGCGCGCGCCCAGGCGGCGGTGCGCCGCGTCCAGGGCTCCCCGGCGGTGGGCACGGCGGCGGGGGTGCCGGCGTCGGCCGCGCCCTCGGCGGTGGCCACGCGGGCCGTCCGCGCCCGCTCCCGGCGGCGCTGCAGCTCGTCCCGGGCCGACGCCGCGCCCCGCCGCACGCCGGCGACGAGGCCGAGCCGGCCCCACACGACGGTCAGCACGCCGAGGAGCACGGCGGCGACGAGCAGCCACAGCGTCCAGGTCCGCAGGTCACCGGCGAAGACGTCGTACACCGCGCCCACGGCGTCCCGGTTGTCGGGCCGGGCCGCCTGGACCACCATGCCGCGGCCGATCCGCAGGGCGAGCAGGACGAGCAGGACGAACACGGCCGTCGTCACCGCCCACGCCCGCACGGTGCCGCGCCGGTGCCGGGAGACGGCGAGCGCGCCCGCGAGCGTGCCCAGCGACACCAGGCCCAGCCACCACCAGACCGACCGGAGCAGGTCGACCGCGTTGTAGACCTCCGGGCTCTGCGCCGGGGTCAGGAGGGTGACGCCGACGTCGTCGGGCACGAGGTCGAGGACCTGGCCGGCGAGGCCGTCCTGCACCGAGGCGGGGATGCGCTCCTTCGCCTGCCCGAGCGTGAACTGCACCGGTTCCCCGGCGACCAGCTGGTCGTGCGCGGAGGTCAGCGCGGACTCCGTCAGCGGGCGGAACGGGTCGGAGGCGAGCAACCGGCTCACCCCGGCCGACACGAGCGAGCTGACGCCGCCCTCCACGGTCGACCGGTACTGCTGCAGCCGGTCGGGCAGTGCCACGACGACGTCGTCGATCGCGGTCTGCACCTCGGGGTTGGCCATCACCGTCGCCGTGACCTGTTCGGTGACGCGGGCCTCCACCGCCGGCAGGTCGACGACCGTCTCGACGTTCGACACGAACGCCTGCGTGTCCACCACGTTCTGGCGGACCCACAGCGACGTGCTCGCCAGGACGAGGGCGAGGGCGCTGACGAGCAGCAGCAGCCCGGTGGCGAAGCGGCGCACGGGACCCACCTCCCTGCCCGGCAGGAGCGGGGTGCCCGCCGGCGGCGACCCAGCGTGAGGGGCTCGCGGCCGGCCGCTCATCACCCGTCGGGGATGAGGCGACCCGGGGGCCCCGGCACCACGGTCGCCGCCATGACCGACACCCTCCCGCCCGCGACCGCCCGGCCCGAGACGGCCATCGCCGACCACGGGATCATCGGCGACCTGCAGACCGCCGCGCTGGTCACCACCGACGGGTCGATCGACTGGTTCTGCTCCCCTCGGTTCGACTCGCCCAGCGTCTTCGGCGCGATCCTCGACGACGAGCGCGGCGGGCACTTCCGGATCCGCCCGACCGGCACCGACTGGACGTCGTCGCAGATGTACCTGCCCGACACCGCCGTCCTCGTGACCCGGTTCTTCACCCCGGGGGGCATGGGGCAGGTCCTCGACTTCATGCCCACCGCCGGGACCGCCGCCACCGACGACCACCGCATCGTGCGCATGCTGCAGTGCGTCCGCGGGCGGGTGACCTTCGAGGTCGACGTCGCCCCCCGCTTCGACTACGGCCGGCAGCCGCACCGGGTCGACGTCGCCTCCGGCGGCGCCGTCTTCACGTCGGCCGGCGCACAGCTGACGCTGCACCTCGTCCGCGAGGCCGACGACGAGCGGCTCGCGGAGGCGCGGCTGGACGGCACCGACGTGCACGCCACGATCACGCTGGAGGCCGGGCAGACGCGCGGCGTCGTGCTGCAGACCGGCGCGGACGTCCGGCCGCGGGAGATCCGCCCGTCCGAGGTCCGGGCGCTGCTCGCCGAGACCGTCGCCGGCTGGCGGTCGTGGGTGGACCGGTCCACCTACCGCGGCCGCTGGCGCGAGGTCGTGCAGCGGTCGGCGATCACGCTGAAGCTCATGACCTACGCACCCAGCGGCGGCATCGTGGCGGCCCCGACCGCGGCGCTGCCGGAGCAGGTCGGCGGCGAGCGCAACTGGGACTACCGGTTCACGTGGGTGCGCGACGCGTCGTTCTCCGTGCACGCGCTGCTGCGGCTGGGGATGCGCGAGGAGGCGGCGTACTTCGGCCGCTGGCTGGGCGACCGGATCCGCGAGCGGGCCGGCAGCGACAGCGGACCGCTCAACATCATGTACCGGATCGACGGCTCCTCCGACCTCAAGGAGGACGTGCTCGAGCACTGGCGGGGCTACCGCGGCTCGGCACCGGTGCGCATCGGCAACGGCGCGGCCGAGCAGCTGCAGCTCGACATCTACGGCGAGGCGCTCGACAGCCTCTACAGCGGCATCCGGGCCGGCCTGCCGCTGCCCGCGCAGGGCTGGACGGCAGTCACCCGGGTGCTCGACTGGCTGACCGACAACTGGGACCAGCCGGAGGAGGGCATCTGGGAGACCCGCGGCGGGCGCGAGCCGTTCACCTACGGGCGGGTCATGAGCTGGGTGGCCTTCGACCGCGGCATCCGGCTGGCGACCGAGCACGGCCGTCCTGCCTCGCTCGAGCGCTGGACCGCCGAGCGGGACGCCGTCTACCGCCAGGTCCTCGACCGCGGCTTCCACACCGGCCGCAACGCGTTCGTCCAGCACTACGACACCGACGTCCTGGACTCCGCGCTGCTGCGGATGCCCACCGTCGGGTTCATCGACGGCCGCGACCCGATGTGGGAGTCGACCCTGCGGGCGATGGACCGCGAGCTGGTGACCGACAGCCTGGTCTACCGCTACGACCCCGAGGCCTCCCCGGACGGGCTGCGCGGGTCGGAGGGGACGTTCTCGCTGTGCACGTTCGCCTACGTCGACGCGCTCACCCGCGCCGGCCGGCTCGACGACGCCCGCACCGCCTTCGAGAAGATGCTGACCTACGGCAACCACGTGGGCCTGTACTCCGAGGAGATCGCCCTCACCGGCGAGCAGATCGGGAACTTCCCGCAGGCGTTCACGCACCTGGCCCTCATCGACGCGGCCCTCACCCTCGACGCGGCGCTCGACGGGCGTGCGCCGCACGTCGCCGGCGCCCGCTGAGCCGGCCGTCTCGTCCGCGCAGGGGGAGGTCCGGCGGCGCCCGCCGTGCCGAGGCTGGGCACCGCCGGACCACCCCAGACGTCGGCCCGCCCCAGGCGGCCCACCCCAGGAGGAGCCATGACCCAGACCGTCCCCGACGACACCCTCGACGGCCTCGCCCGGGGGGACGCCCCGGTGATCGAGACAGTCCTCGCCATGAACCTCGACGCGCTCGAGCGTTCCGGCCTGGACCCCGACACGTACCTGCTCGTCCGCCTGGCCGTGCTCGTGGCCGTCGGCGCACCGCCGGCGTCGTACGCGGTCACCCTCGGCATGGCCCAGGACTCGGGCGTCACGGTCGAGCAGGCGCAGTCCGTGCTCGTCGCCATCGCCCCGCTGGTGGGCACCCCGCGGATCACCGCGGCCGCCGGCAACATCCTGCGCGCCGTGCTGGGCGCGGAGGCCCTGGCCGACGTCATCCCCGAGCAGCGCACGTCCTGACCCCGTCCGCCTGCGGCGCCGATCCCATCCCGGAGGACCTCCCGTGACCAGGACCGGCGCCGCAGGCGCGGCGGCCACCGCGACGGCCGGGGCCGTCGTCCTGCCGCTCGCCCTCGCGCAGTTCATCGCCAGCTACGCGGCGTCGAACATGAACGTCGCGATCAGCACGATCGCCGACGACCTCGACACCGACGTCGCGGGGATCCAGACCACCATCACGCTGTTCACGCTGACGATGGCGGCGCTGATGATCCCCGGCAGCAAGCTCACCGACATCTGGGGCCGCAAGCGCTGCTTCGTCCTCGGCCTGCTGGTCTACGGCGCCGGCGCCCTGCTGGCCGCGTTCGCGCCGGGGCTGGCCGTGCTGACCGTCGGCTACTCGCTCCTCGAGGGCATCGGGTCGGCGCTGCTCATCCCGCCCATCTACATCCTCATCACCGTCGTGTTCGAGGACGTGCGGACCCGCGCCAAGTGGTTCGGCGTCGTCAGCGGCGCCGCGGGGCTGGGCGCGGCCGCCGGACCGCTGATCGGCGGCCTGATCACCAGCTACGTGAGCTGGCGGGCCTCGTTCGTGCTGCAGGCCGTGGTCGTCGCCGCGATCGTGCTGCTCGCCCGCCGGATCGACGACCCGCCGCTCCCCGCGCAGCGCCCGCGCTTCGACCTGCTGGGTGCCGTCCTGTCGGCCGCCGGTCTCTTCCTCGTCGTCTTCGGAATCCTGCAGACCGGCACCCAGGGCTGGACCTCGTCCCGGGTGTGGGTGCTGGTCGCCCTGGGCGGCGTGTTCCTGGCCGTCTTCCTCCTGCACGCGCAGAACCGCGAGCGGCACGGCCGCACGCCCCTGGTCTCGCCCTCGCTGTTCCGCAACCGCACGTCGAACCTCGGGCTGACCACCCAGACCGTGCAGTGGCTGGTCATGCAGGGCTCGTTCTTCGTGATCTCGGTCTTCCTGCAGCAGGAGCGGGGCTACTCGGCCGTGCAGACCGGCCTGATGCTGCTGCCGGCGACCGTGGGCATCCTGCTGTCCTCCGCCGCGGCGCAGCGGATGGCCAGCCGGCACCCGCAGCGCCTGCTGATCCGCGCCGGCTTCACCCTCACCGTCGCGGGGCTGGCGCTGCTGGTGGCGCTGGCCCGCCAGGACTCCGCGGTCTGGACGTTCTGGCCCGGGCTGTTCCTCGTGGGCTTCGGCGTCGGCGCGATGCTGACCGCGTCGGTCAACGTGGTGCAGTCGGCGTGGCCGGAGCACGTCCAGGGCGACATCTCCGGTGTCTCGCGCAGCGTCTCCAACCTCGGGTCCTCGCTCGGCGTGGCGATCGCCGGGTCGGTGCTCGTGGGCGCGGCCGCGGCGGGCAACCCCCCCTTCCTCACCGCGATCGTGGTGGTCGGGGGGTTCGCCGTCGTGGGGTGGCTGGCCGCCTTCCTGCTCCCCCACCCGTCCCGCCGGGCGCACACGCCGTCCGCGTGACCCGGGGAGCCCGCCGTGGACGGCCCGCTGCACCCCCTCCGGCGGTTCACCCTGGGCTCGGGGCCGCTCAAGCGGGGCACCGACCGGCTGCAGCTGCTGGGCCGGCTCGCCGTCGTCCTGTCCCTGCTGCTGGCCGCGCCGCTGGCGGTCGCCGCCACGACGGCCACGCGGCACTCCCTCGAGGCGCAGGCCGCGACGCAGGCCGCCGAGCGGCACCAGGTGCGCGCCGTGCTGCGCGAGGACGCGCCCGCCGTGCTCGACCCGGACGGGATCGGCGACCGCGCGGCCGGGATGGTGCCGGCGCGCGCCACCTGGTCGGCACCGGGCGGCCTGCCGCGCGAGGGGGTGCTGCACGTGCGCCCGCACACCCCGGCGGGGACCGCGGTGTCCGTGTGGGTCGACGACGCCGGCCGGGTCACCCGCGAGCCGATGGACCCCGGCACGATCCCGGCGGCGGCGACGGCGGTGGGGGCCCTGACCCTCCTGGGCGTGCCGCTGGCGGCGTGGACGCTGCACGTCGTCCTGTGCTGCGCCCTGGACGCCCGCCGGGACCGTCAGTGGACGGAGGGCTGGGCCGCCGTCGAGCGGGAGTGGCGCACCCGGCTCTGAGCGGCCGGGCGCGCGCTCGGGTCCGCCGCGCTCAGGTCTGCTCGGTGGGGGCCGGCTCCTCCGCCTCCAGGGCGTCGAGCGCCGCGAGGATCGCCTGGACCGGGACGTGTCCCGAGGCGACCAGCTGGCCGCCGGAGCGCCGCAGCGCGCGGGCGAACGGCGCCGCCCAGACGTTCTCGTAGACGAGGACGCCGGCCGCGGTGCCCGGGTCCAGCGCCGCGGCGGCCTCGGCGAGGTCGTCGTCGCCGAGGAGGCCGGAGCGGGCGCCGTCGAACAGCGCCGCCTCGAGGACCTGCATCCGCCGGAGGTCGGTCTGCTCGAGGGCCGTGACGGTGCCGTCGGCGTCCTTGCGCAGGAAGACCAGGTCCAGGACGCGGATGACGCCGCGGTCGACGAGGTCGACCAGCAGCGGGAGGGCCTCGCCGGTCATGCGGTCGGCCGGGAAGGCGACGACGAGGTAGTCGACCGGTCCCATCTGGTCGAGGTCGGCGTCGGTCGGCTGCTGGAGGTCCGTGGTCATCTCTGCCCCAGGGGGTGCGGGTGGACGGCGGTCGCCCCAGCGTCGGCGCGGGCGCCGCCGGTCCACGTCCTCCCGCGCGGACGATCCGCACGACCGCGGGGGTGTCCGTCCGGGGACGGGCACCCCCGCGGGGGACGGCGGTCAGCGGTAGTCGGACTTCAGCTCCCGCCCGTGGACGATGATCGCGTAGATCACGATGACGTCGATCGTGATCATGAGGATCGACCACACCGGGTACGCGGCGATGAACGCGAGGTTCACCAGCGCGCTCAGGAACGCGATGCAGACGCCGACCACCCGGGCGGCCATGTTGCCCGCCAGCAGGCCGAGCCCCGCCGCGATCCCGATGGCGCCGAGGATCATGTGCGTCCAGCCCCACACGTCGTAGTCGACGTTCACCGCGAGGCCGGACTCGGCGACCAGGTAGAAGCCGTCGTCGAAGACGGCGATGAGGCCCTCGATGATCTGGAACGTGCCGAGCATGACGAGCATGACGCCGGCGAAGACGACCCAGCCCGCCCAGCCGCTCGGCCGCTCCTCGAGGGGTTGCTGCTCGTAGCGCGGCCGCGGCACCGACGTGCTCGTCGACGTCGAGTCCGCGCGCGAGGTGTCTGTCACGTGCCTCTCCTCCTCGGTCCGGCCCCGGGACCCGGTGGCCCGTGCGGGCGGGACCGGGGCGTGTGCGGCAGCAGCGTGGGGCCGCGGCGAGCGGGTGGGCATCGTCCGCTCCGCATGACCCGGCCCCGCCGGCGGCGCCCGTCGGTCAGACCAGGCCGAGCTCGCGGGCCCGCCGCACCGCCTGGTTGCGCCGGCTGACGGCGAGCTTGCGCAGGATGCTGCGGATGTGCGTGCGGACGGTGTTCACCGAGATGAACATGGTCGCCGCGATCTCCGCCGTGGACAGCATCCCCGCCAGGTGCCGCAGCACCTCGGTCTCCCGCTCGCTGAGCTCCTGGACCACGTCCGGCACCGCCCGGGGCGCCGCCGGACGGGTCCCGTGCGGGCGCGGCGGGGTGGTCGCCGACGGGTTCAGCCAGGCGGCGGGCCCCTGCAGCCGGGTCTGGGTGCGCAGCAGCCGCCGGGCCTGGGGTGGGGTGTCGATGAAGGGCCAGCGCAGCAGCTCGGGCCGGGCGAGCTCGAGGGCCTCGGCGAGCTCGTCCACCGCGGCGGGCGCGTGGCCGGCCTCCAGCAGCTGGCAGGCGCGGATGACCCGGGCCTCGACGACGGCGGCGGGCGCCCTGGTGCCCGTCGGCTCGGTCGGCGTGACCGCGGCCGGGTCCCCGGACAGGAGGTCCACCGTCGCGCGCAGCCGCCGGCTCCACGGCTCGTCGGCACGGGTCTCCCGGAGCATCGACAGCCCCTCGGTGACGTGCCCGCGGGCGACCGCGAGCCGGACCACCTCGCTGATGACCGGCTCGGCCACCCACCGGGGCAGGCATGCCCCCCGCAGGTGCGGCCCCAGGCACCGCTCGGCCGCGTCGTACTCGTGCCGCAGCCGCAGCAGCTGGCTCTGCAGCACCGCGAGGAGCGGCTCCGTCAGGGCGGCGCCGGCCGCGCCGTCGCCCCGGGACCGCGTGCGGGCGTGCGCCCGGCCCAGCCACTCGCGGGCGGCGGGGAGGTCGTAGCGGCGCAGGTGCGTCCACGCGAGGGCGGTCGCCGACGCCGGCTCGCGCGTGGCGTCGTCCCGGCCCTCCTGGGCCGCGAGCCGCTCCGACTCGCCGGCCAGCTCGACGGCGTGGTTGAGCCGGCCCTCCAGGGCCTCGAGCAGCCCGAGGGAGGCGACGGTGCCGCTGCGCAGGGGCCGCGAGCCCGCCGCCTGGGCCGCGGCGGCCGCGGTGCGCAGCCCGGCGGCCAGCTGCCCGGTCGGCTCGTCGGTGCCGAGGGCCGCCGACGCGCGCAGGGCGCCCAGCACCGCCGCGCCGTCCCGCCGGTCCTCGTCCGGGAGCGCGGCCAGCAGCGAGGCCGTGGCGTCGGCCTCGGCGAGCCGGGCGCCGGCGGGGACCCCGGAGGCGGCGGCGGTCGCCAGGGAGACGAGCGCGGCCGAGGCGCGCAGCGTCGGCCGGGAGCCCTCCCCGCGGGCCGCCGCGACGTCGGCGAGGTCGGGGGCGGCGGGCGCGGCCTCGTCGGTGAGGGCGACGGCGGTCCGCAGCACGGCGGCGTCGGGGCCGCGGAACCGCTCGGGCAGCGCGTGCACCCCGTGCAGGGCGGGGTCGGTGCCGTGCGCGAGCAGGCGCGGGACCAGCAGGTCGTCGACCAGCAGCCGCGCGACCACCGGCCAGTCCTCCGCGGCGGCGGCGTGCCGGACCGCCTCGGGCACCCGGCCGGCCGCGGCGTACCAGGCGGCGCAGGTCCGGTGCAGGGTGGCGACGTCGCCGGGGTGGTCGAAGGCCAGCTGGGCCTGGAGCATCTCCCGGAACAGCGGGTGGACGCGGTACCCGCCCGGCGCGCCAGGAGCGGCCTCGACGAAGGCGTTGGCCCGCGCCAGCCCCGCGAGGACGCGCCGGCCGATCGGCCGCCCGCACAGCCGGTCCACCAGGTCCGGCCACAGCTCCGCGGTGACGCTGACCCGCAGCAGGAACCTCCGCACCGGCGCCGGCTGCCGCTGCAGCACCTCCGCGAACAGGTACTGCGCCACGCTGCCGTCGTCCTGCGCGAGCGAGGTCACCAGGTGCTCGGGTGCCGCCCCCTGCGCGAGCGCGGCGCCCGCCAGCCGCAGGCCGACCGCCCACCCCCGCGCCTCCGCGTGGAGCGTCCGGGCGACCTCCGCCGGCACCGGCACCCCCATCGCGGCGAACAGCTCCCGGGTCTCGTCGGGGGTGAAGGCCAGCTCCTCCGCGCGGATCTCCGACACGGACCCGGCCAGCCGGTACTGGTGCAGCGGCAGCGGCGGGTCGGCGCGGGCGCACAGCACCAGCCGCAGCCCGCTGCCGGAGTGCCGGACGAGCAGGTCCAGCCCCGCGCCGACCGAGCGGTCCCGCACGTGGTCGGCGTCGTCGACCACCAGCGTCACCGGCCGGGGCAGCGCGGCCACCCGGCCGGCGAGCGACGGGACGAACCCCGTCGGCTCCGGCTCCCCGGGCTCGAGGGGCGGCAGGCCGTCGCGCCTGAGCCCCACCGACTCCAGCGCACCGACGACGTAGTCCCAGAACGTCGCGGCGTCGTCGTAGTCGTCGACGGCGAGCCAGGCGACCGGGCCGTCGTCCGGCCGGGTGCGCGCCCACGAGGCGGCCAGCACCGTCTTGCCGGACCCCGCCGGCCCGCTGACCAGGGTCAGGGGCGACCGCTGCACCGCCCGGGAGAGCGCGGTGGTCAGCCGCGGGCGGGGGACGGTCGCGTCCCCCGGCTCGGGCGGGGTGAGCTTGGACGCCAGCAGGGCGGGGCCGGAGCGTGCAGCAGCGGGCACCGCCCTCCCCGACGCGGTCGCGTGGATCGGCGACAGACTCGCCATGGCGCGTCCTCCCGCATGCGGTGCAGGCCGTCCCCCGTCCCGGCGCCTCCCGTCTGAGCACCCACGGGCCGGACGTGTGACCGGTCCTGCACCCAGCCTGGTCATGTCCACAGGGGGACCTCAGAGGAGAAGGTCCCCGGCTCTGCCTCCCGACGTCATCCATGGTGGAGGAGCGGGGAGCGACCGGAGCCTCCCTCGCCCTCGCGGCGGACGGGTTCATCCATTCCGGATGAGGGACGCCCCCGGCCGCTGCCGGACGCTGGCGGCTCCGAGGGCTGGGGAGGGCGCATGGTCCTGACAGCGGGCGGCGTCCCCCGGTGGCCGTGAACCCCGGCGGTCCACCGGTCGTGGGGCCACGGCCGGCCGGTGCACCGCCGGTCCCGCCGCCGTCGGAGCGGTTCGACGCCGACGGCGCGGTCCGCGACGTGGTGCGGGCGGCGGTCGCCGTCCTCGAGGTGACGGCGGCGCTGACCCGGCTCCTCGCGGAGCACGCCGACGCCCGCCGCCGCGCCGTCGCCGCGCGCCTGCCCCGGCCCGGGCGCGCACCGGAGGCGCTGGCCCACCCGGTGGTGGCGACGGCGCGCGCGCTGGCCGGGGCGGCCGACCGCGTGGTCCCGGCGGTGGCCCGGGGACTGCTCGCCCGCCTCGACGTCCCGGCGCTGGTCCGCGAGTTCGTGGACCTCGACCGGCTGGCGGCCCTGCTCGACGTCGACGCGGTGGCCGACCGGCTCGACGTGGCCCGGGTGCTCGACCGGGTCGACCTCGACGGCGTGGTGGCACGGGTGGACCTCGACCGCGCCGTGGCCCGCGTGGACCTCGACGCCGTGGTCGGCCGGGTCGACGTCGACGCCGTGGCCGACCGGCTCGACGTGGCCCGGGTGCTCGACCGGGTCGACCTCGACGCCGTCGTGGCGCGGGTCGACCTCGACCGCGCCGTGGCCCGCGTGGACCTCGACGCCGTCGTGGACCGGGTGGACGTCGGCCGGGTGCTGGACCGGGTGGACCTCGACGGCGTGGTCGACCGGGTGGACCTCGACCGCGCCGTCGGGCGCGTCGACCTCGACGCCGTCGTGGACCGGGTGGACCTCGACCGCGCCGTGGCGCGCGTCGACCTCGACGCCGCGGTGGACCGGGTCGACCTCGACCGCGCGGCCGCCCGCGTCGACCTCGACGCCGCGGCCCTGCGCATGGACCTCGCCGGGCTGGCGCGGTACGTGGTCGAGGTCATCGACCTGCCCGGCCTGCTGCGCGCCTCGACCGGCTCGGTGACCTCGGAGGTGGTGCGCTCCGTCCGCGACCAGGGCGCCGACGCCGACCGGGCGGTGGAGCGGGTCGTCGACCGGCTGCTGCGCCGGCACGTCCGGCGGACCGCCGCGGGCGACGGCGTCCGCGGCCCCGCCGGTCCGGAGCCGTCGTCGTGACCCGGGCCGAGGAGCGGCGCGGCACGCGGGCCGGCATCCCGGCACCGCGACCGGCACCCCGGCCGGCCCCGACGCCGGTGCCGCCGCCGGCGCCCGGGGAGCACGGGGAGCCGCGGGGCGGACGCGCCGGCCTGGTCACCCGCGCGCTGGCCAACGTGGTGGACCTGCTGCTGGTCGCGCTGCTCGTGGTCGGGGGCTACGCGGCGGTCGCGGCCGCCCGCTTCCTCGTGAACCCGGCCGGCTTCACCTTCCCCGCGCCGTCGTCCTCGACGCTGCTGGCCTGGGCGCTCGGGGTGCTGGCGGTCTACCTCGCCGTCACCTGGGTCGACGCGGGGCGGACCTACGGCGACCGGCTGCTCGGGCTGCGCGTGGGCGACGACCGCGGGGACCGGCTGGGCTGGGCCCGGTCCGCGGTGCGGGCGGTGCTGTGCGTGGCGTTCCCCGTCGGCCTGCTGTGGGTGCTCTTCAGCCGGGGCAACCGGTCGGTGCAGGACCTGGTGCTGCGGACCTCGGTCGTCTACGACCGGCCGCCGCCCGTGGTCGTCCCTGGCGGACGATGACCCCTGCCGGCCCTCGGGGCAGGCTGGGGACGTCCGGGACGCCGTGCCCTGCGCGGCCCGGACCCGGCAGCACCGGGCCGCGACGACCGGCGGGAGGTCCGCCATGTCCACCCTGGCGCCGACCCCGGACCGCTTCACCGTCCTCGACTCCCTCATCGTGCGGGCACTGGCCGAGCTCCGGACCGCGCGGCGCGCCTGCGGGCGGCCGGGCGACACGAGGGCGCTCGAGCTGCGGACGCAGGCGGAGGCCAACCTCAACGCCCTCCTCGAGTACCGGCACGCCGCGCAGCGGCGGTGACCCGGCCATCCCCCGCGGACGACGCGCCGGCGCGCGCCGCCGTGGGAGGGTCGTCCCGCGCGACACCCGACCGAGGAGGACCCGTGCCACCGCGTGAGGAGACGTCCGGGACGGCGCGCGCCGGGACCGCCCCGGCGCGACTCCCGTCCTGGCTGCTCGTCGAGGCCGCGCACCGGCTGGCCGCCCGGCTGCTGGGCGGCTCGGGGGTGCGCTGGCGGCACGAGCAGGGGGTGGCGCGGCGCGCGGAGGAGGCGTCGGCCGCGATCGCCCCCGCCGACCGGCCGCTGCTGCTGGCCGCCGCCTGGCTGCACGACATCGGCTACGCCCCGGAGGTGCGGCGCACCGGCTTCCACCCGCTCGACGGCGCGCTCTACCTGCGCGACCGGGGCTGGCACCCGGTGGTGGTCGGTCTGGTGGCCCACCACTCCGGCGCCCGGTTCGTCGCCGACGAGCGCGGGCTCGGGGAGCTGGTGCGGGACTTCGACACCGGCCGGTACGCCTCCGGGCCGCTGGCCGACGCGCTGACCTTCGCCGACCAGACCACGGCCGCCGACGGCCGCACCGTCGACGTCGAGGACCGCTTCGCCGACGTGCTGGGCCGGCACGGCCCCGACAGCCCCACCGCCCGCGCCCACCCCCGGCGCGCGCCGGTCGTCCGGGCCGCCGTCGCGCGCACCGAGCGGCGCCTGGGGCGCCTGCGCGTCCTGCAGCCGGGCCGGCGTCCGGTCCCCTCCCACGACGGGGGGACGGGCGGCGCCGGGGGCTCCAGCTCCCCCACCCGGGAGGCCGATGGGAGGGCGTGACGCCGCACCGCCCCTCCTCCCGCTGGCACCCCGCCGAGGACCCCTGGGAGTGGGCCGGCCGGCACGGGCTCTGGCGCGGGGACGACGTCGCCGCCACCGCGCTGGTGCTCGCCGTCGCCGAGCACGCCGAGGACGCCTCCCCGTGGGCGGGCAGCCAGGTGGTGCGGCTGGTGCGGTCCGTCCTCGACGACGCCTCCCCCGCCGCGGGCCGGCTGGCCGCCGCGCTCGCCGGCCCCGCCGCCGGGCTCGGGGAGGTCGCGGCGACGCCGCTGGTGCACGTGCGGGCGGCGGTCGCCGCGCGGCCCGACCTGCCCGGCGACGTCGCGGCCGCGCTCGACCGGGATGCGGCGCTGCGGCGGGCCCGGGAGCGGGTCGCGGCCGCGCCCGCGGAGGGCGCGCGCGGCCTGGTCGGGGAGTTCCGCGCCTGGTCGCTGGGCCGGGCGCTGCTGCGGCAGCGCGGCACGTGGACCGGCCGCGCCCGGCTGGCGGTGCGCCTCGACGAGGGGGCCGGGGACCTGCTCGCCGAGCTCGGCCGGACGCCGGCCGCCGACCTGCTCGTCCGCGCCACCGGCGGGCGCGCGGCCCGCGGCTGAGCCGCCGCCCGCACTGCGGGACCGCGGCCGCTCGGGGAGGGTGGCGGGGGCCCCGCCCGGGGCCCCCGACCGCGGGAGGAGCGACGTGCCGGACTGGGTGACCGACGCGATCTGGTGGCAGGTGCACCCCCTGTCCTTCACCGGCGCGGAGCCGGCCGCCCTCCCGCCCGGGCAGCTGCGGCACCGGCTGCCCCACCTGCAGCGCTGGCTGGACCACCTGCTGGCGCTGGGCTGCAACGGCCTGGCGCTCGGGCCGGTGTTCGCCAGCGGCACCCACGGCTACGACACCGTCGACCACTTCCGCGTCGACCCGCGCCTGGGCGACGACGCCGACCTCGACGCCCTGCTCGCCGCGGCGCACGAGCGCGGCGTCCGGGTGCTGCTCGACGGCGTGTTCAACCACGTCGGTCGGGACCACCCCGCGTTCCGGGCCGTCGTCGAGCAGGGGCGCGACGCCCCGACGGCAGGCTGGTTCCGGCTGCACTGGCCGCCGGACTGGACGCCGGGCACCGCGCCGGGCGCCGACGTCTTCGAGGGCCACGACCTGCTCGTCGAGCTCGACCACTCCTCCCCCGCCGTCGCGGACCTGGTGACCCGCGTGATGACGCACTGGCTCGAC
This sequence comes from Geodermatophilus sp. SYSU D01180, assembly GCF_054050415.1. Lineage (NCBI taxonomy): Bacteria > Bacillati > Actinomycetota > Actinomycetes > Geodermatophilales > Geodermatophilaceae > Geodermatophilus > Geodermatophilus sp. SYSU D01180. The sequence continues at coordinate 90,170 of NZ_JBJGZH010000002.1, forward strand.
CGCGGCGCCGACGGCTGGCGCCTGGACGCCGCCTACGCCGTCCCGCCGTCGTTCTGGGCGCGGGTCCTGCCCGCCGTGCGGGCCCGCCACCCCCGGGCCTACGTCGTCGGGGAGGTCATCCACGGCGACTACCCGCGCCTGGTGGCCGAGGGCGGGCTGGACGCGGTCACCCAGTACGAGCTGTGGCAGGCGGTCTGGCACGGCGTCGCCGAGCGCAACCTGTTCGAGCTGGCCTGGTCGCTGCAGCGGCACGCCGGCTTCCTGCGCTCCTTCGTGCCCTGGACGTTCGTGGGCAACCACGACGTCACCCGCATCGCCAGCCAGCTCCCCGACGTCCGGCACCTCCCGCACGCGCTCGCGGTGCTGTTCACCGTGGGCGGGACGCCGGCGGTCTGGTCCGGCGACGAGCACGCCTTCCGCGGGGTGAAGGAGCACCGCGCCGGGGGCGACGACGCCGTCCGGCCGCCGTTCCCCGCCGACCCGTCCGGGCTCTCCCCGCTCGGCGCGCCGACGTTCGCGCTGCACCGGGAGCTGATCGGCCTGCGCCGCCGGCACCGCTGGCTGCACACCGCGGCCCCCGAGCAGGTGCACGTGGCCGACGAGCAGCTGGTGTACGCCGTCGCCGGGGACGGGCAGCGGCTGCTGGTCGCGCTCAACCTCGCCGACGCCGCGGTGCGCGTGCCCGCCCCGGGCGCGGGGACCGTGCTGGCGGGGAGCGCGACGGTGGGCCGCGGGGACGTCGCGCTGCCCGCGCACGGCTGGGCCGTGCTCACCGGCTGAGGCCGGCGCGCCCGGGGACCTGTCGGGGCCCCGGCGGCCCCGGCATGCTCCGGGCACGCCCGGGCGGACCGGGCGTCAGGAGGTCGCCCGGATGACCGAGACCACCGACCCCGCCGTCCCGGCCCTGCGCGGGATCGGGCTGTTCGCCGGCACCGACGACGACCAGCTGCGCACGCTGGCCGCCGTCGGCACCGAGGTGCGCTTCGCGTCCGGCGACGTCCTGTTCGTGGAGAACGCCCCCGCGGAGTCCTGGTGGGTGCTGCTGGAGGGCAGCATCGACCTGGTCCGCCACCTGGGGTCGGAGGAGACCCGGCTCGGGGTCATGGACGTGCCCGGCCGCTGGGCCGGCGGCTTCCGGGCCTGGGACGAGCACGGTGCCTACCTGGCCACCGGCCGGGCGGCGACGGGCGGGCGGGTGCTGCGGGTGCCGGCCGGCGCGCTGCGGGAGCTGTGGACCAGCCGGTTCCCGCTCGGGCTGTACCTCACCGAGGGCGTGTCCCGGTCGGCGCGCAACTACGAGACGATGGCCCGGCAGCGGGAGGCCCTGGCCGCGCTCGGGACGCTGGCCGCCGGGCTCGCGCACGAGCTCAACAACCCGGCCGCGGCCGCGACCCGGGCGGTCGACGCGCTCGCCGAGGCCCACGACGCGATGCTGTCGTCGCTGCGCCGGCTGGCCGCCGCCGCCGTGACCGCCGACGGGTTCACCCGGCTGGACACCCTCCGCCAGGAGCTGGCGAGCCGGCCCGGCGGGGACCCGCTGGAGGTCGCCGACCGGGAGGACGCCCTCGCCGACTGGCTGGCCCGGCAGGGGGTGGCGCGGGAGTGGGCGCTGGCCCCGGCGCTCAGCGGGGCGGGCGCCGACGTCGCCTGGGGAGAGCGGGTGGCCGGCGTCGTCGGGGCCGACCGGCTCGAGCCCGCGCTGGAGTGGGTGGCGAGCACCCTGGAGGCGGGCGGGCTGCTGGCGGAGGTCAAGGAGTCCACCCGGCGCATCTCCGACCTGGTGGCGGCGGTGCGGTCCTACTCCCAGCTCGACCGGGCCGCCGTGCGGGAGACCGACGTGGCCGAGGGCCTGGAGAGCACCCTCGCGATGCTCGCGCCGCGGGTGCCGCCGGGCGTGACCGTGGTCCGGGACCACGCGCCCGGCGTGCCGCGCATCGAGGCGCGCGCCGCGGAGCTCAACCAGGTGTGGACCCACCTGGTCGACAACGCCCTGCGCGCGATGGGCGACCGCGGGACGCTGCGGGTGTCCACCCGGGTGGACCGGGACGCGGTGGTCGTGGAGGTCGGCGACACCGGCGCCGGGATGACCCCCGAGGTCCGGGCGCACGCCTTCGACCCCTTCTTCACGACGCGGGGCGTCGGCGAGGGCACCGGGCTCGGCCTGGACATCTCCCGGCGGATCGTCGACCGGCACGGCGGCGACATCGACGTCGACCCGCGGCCCGGCGAGACGGTGCTCCGGGTGCGCCTGCCCGTCCGGCGTCCCGGACGGCACTGACGGGGCGCCACCGGCCGGGGCCCTCACGCGGGGCCGGCCGGGCCTCCCGCGGCCGGGACGGGCGCCGGGGCGGCCGCCCGCCGGTCCAGGACGACGGCCAGGGCCGGGAACAGCAGCACGGTGACCACCCCGGCGCCGACCAGCGCCGCGGCGTTCTCCGGCAGCATGTGGCCGCTGCGCAGGCCGATCTCGGTGAGCGCGACCAGCACCGGCAGCGCGGTGGCGCTGACGAGGGCGGTCTGCGCGCGCTGCCGCAGCGGCAGCACCCGGCGGTAGACCAGCAGCGCCGGGCCGCCCCGGACGGCGAGCATCAGGGCGAGGAACAGCACCAGCCGCAGCGGCGCCTCGGCGATCGAGCCGAGGTCCAGCGCCATGCCCGAGGCCACGAAGAACACCGGCACGAAGAAGCCGTAGCCGACCGCGTCGAGCTTGGCCTCCAGCTGGGGCGCCGCCCCGCCGACCCACCGCCGCAGCACCATCCCGGCGAGGAAGGCCCCGAGCACCGCGTCCAGGTGGAACTGCTCGGTGACCGCGATCAGCGTGATGAGCAGCAGCACGGTCGCGCGCAGGGTGATCTGCGCGGTCGAGTCCTGGCCCGCGGCGATCACCCGGGCGAGCCGGCTGCCGTCCCGGATGCCGCGGCGCAGCAGGGCGAGGGCGACGGCGAGCGCGGCGACCGCGCCCAGCGACACGAGCGCGGCGACCCGGCCCTGGCTGCCCAGGAACACCGCGATCGCGAGGACGGGCAGCAGCTCCCCGACGCCGCCCGCGGCCAGCAGGTACCGCCCGAGCCGGCCGCCGAGCAGCCCCTTCTCCCGCAGCACCGGCAGGAGCGTCCCCAGGGCCGTGGTGGTCAGCCCGAGCGCCACCGGGAGGAACGCCTCGACGACGTCCCCGGCGGACAGCAGGCCCACCACGCCGAGCGCCAGCAGCAGCGACGCCGTCCAGCCGAGCAGCGCGCGGCGGCCGGCGTCCTCCCGGAACAGCCGCGGGTCGAGCTCGTAGCCGGCGAGCAGGAAGACGAAGCCGAGCCCGACGTCGGCGAGCACCCGCACGTCCTGCGCCGTGCCGACGTCGAGCACGTGCGGGCCCAGCAGCATCCCGCCGGCGAGCAGCAGCACCACCTGGGGCACCGGCAGCCGCGGGAGCAGCCCGACGAGGACGGCGGCGAGCAGGGAGACGGCCGTGACCGCGGCCAGGGTGTCGATCACCACGACGTCGTCCACCCGGTACTCCCCTCGCCCGGGGTGCCGGCCGATCCTCCCGCGCACCCCCCGCCGGGGGAACCGCGCCCGCGCTGTCACATCCGCGGGCGCGGCGGTGCTACCTGGACGTGAGCGCGATGAGGCACGGTGTCCCCGCACCGGCGGCCGCCGTGCCGGCCGTCCTGTCCCGGGCCGGCCGGAGCCGGCGTGCGGGCCGGGCGGATCGGGAGGACGGCGGGGCCGTGTCGGGACGGGGAGCGGTCCGCGCCGACCTCGAGCAGGTCTTCCGCGCCTCGTACCCGCGCGTCGTCGGCGTCGCCGCCCGGGTGCTCGGCTCCCGGGACGGCGCCGAGGACGTCGCCCAGGAGGTGTTCCTCTCCTTCGCCCGCACCTCGGTGCCGGCGGGCGAGGCGCCGGGCTGGCTCTCGGTCGCCGCCGCCCACACCGCCCTGAACCACCTGCGCTCCGGCCGCCGCCGCACCACCCGCGAGGAGGCGGCCGGCGGCCCCGGCCCCGAGGTGCCCGACGTCGCCGACGACGTCGTCACCCTCGACGAGCGCCGCCGCGTGCGGGCGGCCCTGGCCCGGCTCCCCCGCCGCCAGGCCGTCGCGCTCGTCCTGCGGCACAGCGGCCTCAGCTACGCCGAGGTCGCCGCCGCCCTCGACCTGTCCCCCGGCAGCGTCGGCACGACCGTGCGACGCGCCGAGTCCGCCCTGCGCGAGGAGTTGACCCGCCATGCGTCATCCGACTGAGGGCACGCTGCGCCGGCTCGTGGACGAGCCGGCCGGTGTCCCCGACGCCGACCGCGAGCACGTCGCCGGCTGCGCGACGTGCCTGACCGGCCTGGCCGCCGCCCAGCGCGACGCCACCGCCGTCGCGGCGGCCCTGTCCCCGGGTGCCGCCCCCGACACCGGCGCCGCGTGGCACCGGCTGTCGTCCGCGGTCGCCGTCGACGAGCGCCGCCGGACGGCCGCCCCCGCCCCGGCCCGCCGCCGGCGCGCCCGGCTGCGCAGCCCGCTCGTGGCCGCCGCCGGCGTCGTCGCGCTGCTGGCCGGCGGCGGCGTCGCCGCCGCGACGGACTGGCTGCAGGTCTTCCGCACCGAGGAGATCGCGCCGGTCACCGTCACCCAGGCCGACCTGGTCGCGCTGCCCGACCTGTCCGCCTACGGCACCGTGCAGGTGCTGGAGGAGCCCGACGTGCGCCCGGTCGCCGACGCGGCCGCCGCGGAGGACGTCACCGGGCTCGCCGTCCCGACGGTCGGGGAGCTCCCCGGCGGGGTGGGCGGCGACCCGTCCTACCAGGTCGGGGACCGGGCGGCCGTGGAGTTCACCTTCTCCGCCGAGCGCGCGGCGCAGGCGGCCGCGGCGTCCGGCGAGACGCTGCCGCCCCCGCCGGCCGGCCTCGACGGCGGCCGGTTCCGGCTGACCGCCGGCCCCGGCGTCGCCGCGGTCTGGTCCAGCGGCAGCGGCGCGCCCGGCCTGGTCGTCGCCCGGGTCGTGGCCCCGACCGCCGAGTCCTCGGGCGTCCCGTTCGCGACCGCCCGCGACTACCTGCTGTCCCTGCCCGGCCTGCCCGAGGACCTCGCCGCCCAGCTGCGGTCCTTCTCCGGCGACGGCACGACGCTGCCGCTGCCGGTGCCGGCCGGGCTGGCGACCAGCTCGACCGCCGACGTCGACGGCGAACGGGCCACGGTGCTCACCTCGCGGGACGGCTCGGTGGCCGGCGTGGTGTGGGTGACCGACGGCGTCGTCACCGCGGTGGCCGGGTCGCTGGGGGCCGACGAGGTGCTCGCCGTCGCCCGGGGTCTGGCGGAGTGACCTCCCCGACCGCCGCCGCGGAGCGGCTGCTGGCCGACCTGCCGCCGTCGCCGGCGGTGTGGTGCCAGGGGTTGCGCAAGCGGTACGGACGGCGGACCGCGGTCGACGGTGTCTCCCTCACCGTCGGCCGCGGCGAGGTGCTCGGCCTGCTCGGGCCCAACGGCGCGGGCAAGACCAGCGTGATCAAGATGCTGCTCGGCCTCGTCCGGCCCGACGCCGGGGAGGTGCTGCTGCTCGGGCGGCCGGCGCGCGACCCGCGGGCCCGGGCCCGCGTCGGCTACCTGCCCGAGCTGTTCCGCTACCAGCCGTGGCTGAGCGCGGCGGAGGTGCTGGCCCTGCACGTGCGGCTGTCCGGCGCGGCGGTGCCCGAGGCCGGGCAGCGCGACTGCCTGGCGCTGGTCGGCCTGGCCGACCGTGCCGGCGACCGGGTGGGCGGCTTCTCCAAGGGCATGCAGCAGCGGCTGGGGCTGGCGGTGGCGCTGGTGGCCCGCCCGGAGCTGGTGGTGCTCGACGAGCCGACCAGCGCGCTGGACCCGATCGGCCGCGTCGACGTGCGCGACGTCGTGCTGTCGCTGCGCGAGCGCGGCGTCGCGGTGCTGCTCAACTCGCACCTGATCGGCGAGGTGGAGCGGGTCTGCGACCGGGTGGTCATCCTCGACAGGGGACGGGTCGCGGCGGCCGGGACGCTGGCCGAGCTGCTCGGGCAGCGGGAGGTGCGGCTGCGGCTCGACGGCGTCGACGCCCGCGCCGAGGCGCGGCTGGCCGCCACCGGCCGGCTGACCCGCAGCGGCGACCGGTTCACCGTCACGCTGCCCGAGGACGCGGACGCCGCGGTGCCGGCGCTGGTCGCCGACCTGGTCGCGCTCGGCGTCCGGGTGCACGCGGTGGAGCCGGGGCGGATCAGCCTGGAGGAGCGGCTGCTCGACGTCCTCCGCTCCGGATCGGCGGCGCAGCGGTGAGCACCGCCCGCGTCGTGCTGACGATCGCCGGCCTGACCCTGCGCGAGGCCGCGCGGCGGAAGGTGCTGCGCTCGCTCGCCGTGCTCACGCTGGCGCTGCTCGGGCTGTCCGCGTGGGGCTTCGCCCGGCTCGACGCCGAGTTCGGCGGGCTGACCAGCGGCGAGGCGCGGATCGCCGCGTCCACCGTGCTCAACCTGGTGATGTTCGGGTTCAGCCTCATCGCCGCGCTGGGGACGGCGTTCCTCGCCGGGCCCACCGTCTCCGGCGAGGTGGAGTCCGGCGCGGCGCTGGCGGTGCTGGCGCGGCCGGTCCGCCGCTCGGCGGTGCTCGGCGGCAAGTGGCTGGGGCTGGTGGCCTTCGGCGGCGCGTTCGTCGCGCTGGCGGGGCTGGCGCAGTTCGTCGTCGTCCAGGTGACGGTCGGCTACTGGCCGCCGCGGCCGCTGGTGGGGCTCGCGCTGCTCGCCGCGCAGACCGCGGTGCTGCTCACCCTGGCGCTGCTGCTGTCCACGGTCATCTCACCGATGGCCTCGGGCGTCGTCGCGGTCGGCCTGTTCGGCGCCACCTGGATCGCCGGCGTCGTCGGCGGGATCGGCGACGCGCTGGGCAACGAGGGCGTCGCGCGGGTGGGCGCGGTCTCGCGGATGCTGCTGCCCACCGACGGGCTGTGGCGCGGGGCGATGAACGCCTTCCAGGACCCGACGCTGGTCGGGCAGTTCACCGAGCTCGGCGGGTCGCCGTTCTTCGGCGAGGCCCCGCTCACCGCCGCCTACCTGGCGTGGGCGGCGCTGTGGGTCACCGTCGTCCTGGGGCTCGCGGCGATGGCGTTCTCCCGCCGGGACCTGTAGCCGTCCCGGCTCGGTACCGTCCGTGGCCGGGGTTCCACGCCCCCGCCCCCGCCCGACGACGCCGTCTGGAGTTGCCCCGTGCCGGTCGACCCGCACATCGCCGCCCTGCTGTCCCTGCTCGCGCAGTCCGGCGCCCCGCCCATGTGGGAGGGCACGCCCGAGGCCGGGCGCGCCCAGTACCTGGCGCTCACGCACGGCGCGCGCTCGCCCGAGCACGTGGTGCCGGTGGCCGGCGCCGAGGACCGCGCGGTCCCCGGCGCCGACGGCGACCTGCGGGCGCGGGTGTACCGGCCCGAGGGCGAGGGGCCGTTCCCCACGGTCGTGTTCTTCCACGGCGGCGGCTGGGTGATCGGCGACCTCGACACCCACGACAACATGGCCCGCAGCGTCTGCCGCGGCGCGGCGGCCGTGGTGGTCGCCGTCGACTACCGGCTCGCCCCCGAGCACCCGTTCCCCGCCGCCGCCGAGGACGCCGTCGCCGCGGCGCGGTGGGTGGCGCAGCACCTGGACGAGCTCGGCGGCGACTCGCGGCTCGGGCTCGCCGGCGACAGCGCCGGCGGCAACCTGGCCGCCGTCGCCGCCCAGGTCCTCCGCGACGAGGGCACGAAGGTGGCCGCGCAGTTCCTCGTCTACCCGTCGGTCGACGTCGCCGGCGAGTACGCGTCCCGGGTGGAGAACGCCAAGGGCTACTTCCTCGAGCAGGACACGATGGACTGGTTCCACGGCCACTACGCCGGGACGTGGGAGGACGCCCGCGACCCGCGGCTGTCCCCGCTGCACGCAGCCGACCTGGCCGGCCTGCCGCCGGCGCTCGTGGTCACCGCCGAGTACGACCCGCTGCGCGACGAGGGCGAGGCCTACGGGGCGGCGCTCGAGGCCGCGGGCGTGGCCGCCGACGTGCGCCGCTACGACGGGATGATCCACGGCTTCTTCGACATGGGCGCCTGGTCCCCGGCCGCGCAGGCCGCGATCGACGAGAGCTGCGCGCGCTTCGGCGAGCTGCTCCGCGGCTGAGACGGCGGGCCGGCCGCCCCGGCGGCGGCCGGCCCGTCAGACCCAGTACGTGTCGTGGCGGAGCATGAACTCCGCCCGCTCCTCCGGCGTCATCTGCGCCCCCCGCGCGAGCGTCCGGAAGTACTCCTCGCGCGGCCCGCCCGGCGCGAACATCAGCAGCATCGAGGCGTGGTCGCCGCCGCGGAACCCGTGGATGCCGCCCTCGGGGACGTAGAGGAAGTCGCCCGCGCCCGCGGTCACCCAGCTGCGCCCGTCGTAGAGCTCCACCTCGCCGCGCAGGACGTAGAACTGCTCGGAGATGGAGCGGTGGAAGTGCGGGCCGGGGCCGGACGCGTCGGCGCCGAAGGTCCACCGGTAGAGGCCGAACCGGCCGGTCGTCCGGTCCCCGGTGGCGAGGAACTCGCAGGTGACGCCGGCGGCCGAGACGGTGTCCGGCGGCGTGTCGGTGCGGCGCAGCCAGGCGGTGGCCTCGCCGGTGGTCCCGCGGTAGAGGTCGGGCGGGTAGTGGCGGTGCAGGGACACGGCTCCTGCTCCTCTCGTCGCCGGACGCCCATCGTGGCAGCGGGGCGGTAGCGTCCGCCGGGTGCCGGACGCTGCGACGGGGCAGGTCGGGCGGCGGCTGGACGCCCTCACCTTCGGGCTGTTCACCGTCGCCCTGGGCACCAACGTCCCGACGCCGCTGCTGCTGGTCTACCGCCGCACCCTCGGGCTGTCCGACGCCGACCTGACCGCCGTGTTCGGCTGCTACGCGATCGGCCTGATCGCCGCGCTGACGGTGTCCGGCGCCGCCTCCGACCGGTTCGGCCGGCGCACCGTCGTCCTCCCGTTCGCGGTGCTGGCCGGGCTGGTCTCGCTGCTGTTCGTGCCCGCGGCCGAGCACCTGCCGCTGCTGTACGCGGGGCGGCTGCTGCAGGGCGCGGTGTCCGGCGTCGTGTTCTCGGTGGCCAACGCGTGGCTGCAGGACCTGGCCGGGCCCGCCGGCCAGCAGGCGGCGGCCACCCGCGGCGCGGTGTCGACGTCGCTGGGCTTCGCGATCGCGCCCGCGATGAGCGGGGTGCTCGCGGAGTACGGGCCGGCACCGACGACGCTGCCCTACCTCGTGCACGTCGCCGTCCTGCTGGTGGGGCTGGCCGCGCTGCTGACCGTGCCGGAGACCGTGCGGGAGCGCGGGCCGGGCCGGCTGATGACCCTCGGCCTGCCGCCGGAGGCGCGGCGGCCGTTCCGCGCGGTGCTCGCGCCGACCGCCACGGGCGTGTTCGCCTTCCCCGCGGTGGCGGCGACCGTGCTGCCGCTGCTGGTGGTGCCCGACGGCGTCGGCGTCGCCTACGCCGGGCTGGTGGGCGGGCTGGCACTGGCGGCGAGCGCGGTCGCGGCCCGGCTCGGGCGGCGGGCCGGGGGCGGCGGCGGTCCGCTCGGGATGACGCTCGGCGCCGTCGGCCTCGCTCTCGGGGTGGTGGCGGTGGCGACCACCGTCGAGCCGCTGCTGCTGCCGGCCGCGGCGCTGATGGGCGCCGGCGGCGGGCTGTGCCTGACCGCGGGCCTGACGCTGACCGCCCAGCTCGCGCCGCCGCACACCCGCGGGGCGATGAACAGCGCCTTCTACGCCTTCGCCTACGTCGGCTTCGGCACGCCGCTGCTGCTCGCCTGGCTGGGCTCGGTGTTCGGCACCGTGCCGGCGCTGGCGGGGTTCGTCGCGGTGCCGCTCGCGCTCGCGGCATGGCTGTGGTGGGAGCTCCGGTCCGCCGCCCGCGGGTGAGCCGTCACCCGCCGGTCACGGACCGCGCGATCCGGAAGCCGACGTCGTCGATCCGGAGGCGGGGATGGCTCCGGCGTCGCACCGAGGCACGGCAGCTCCACTGCCCGTCGGACCACCCGCCGCCGCGGAGCACCCGGTAGGGGCCGTGGACCTCGGCGTCGTAGACGTCCCGGTCTCGACCGGCAGCCCGTCGCCCCGTGCCGCGCTGGGCCGGCGTCCGGTGACCTCGGCGTAGCGCTCCTGGGTCACCGGGACGGCGGCCGGCTCGAAGGCGCCGACGGCGACCGTCCACCGGCGCTGCGTACGCCGGTCCGAGAGGGTCACCCGCCCGCGGGGACGGGCAACTCGTGTCGCCGGACGGCCTGCGCTTCGGGCCCGTGTCGAGGTCCGCGCCGGAACTGTGGACAGACGTCTGAGCTGGGGATTCATGCTGCGCGAGGTCGCCGAACCCAGTAGACTTCGATCATGCGTTCGGGTGAACTGGTTGGCGGGGACGTCCTCGACGACGTCGCCGGGCTGGTCGCCGAGCGCAACCGGATCGACGCCCGGCTGGCCCGCGCGGTGCGGTCCGCGGAGCTGTCCCAGGCGCCGGAGCGGGACGGGCTGAGGTCGATGGCCTCGTGGCTGCGCGGGCACTGCCGGCTGTCGGCGGCGGAGGCCTCCCGGCTGGTGCGCAACGGCCGGGCGCTGGAGCACCTGCCGGCACTCGCCGAGGCGCACGCCGCCGGTCTGGTGTCGGCCGAGCAGGTCGCGGTCGCCGCCCGCGCCGTGACCCCCGAGCGGCTGGCCTCGGCGCTCGAGCAGCGCGTGGACCTGGCCGTGATCGATGCGGTGGTCACCGGCGTGGCGGTCGAGCGCGCGCACGCCGACCTGGTGCAGGTGGTGCAGCACTACTGCACCGACCTGGATCCCGACGGGCCCGAGCCGGACCCCACCGAGGGCCGGTCGCTGGCGCTGGCCAGGCACGCCGACGGCTCGCTGTCCGGCCGGTTCCACCTCGACGCCGTGGGCGGGGAGAAGGTCCAGGCCGCCCTGGAGGCGCACGTGCAGGCCGACCGGCCCGCCGGGGACGACCGCAGCCGCGCCCAGCGGCTGGGGGATGCGCTGGTGCAAGTGGCCGACAACGTGCTGGCGTCCGGGTCGCTGCCGATCCTGCGCGGGCACAAGCCGCAGATCGCCGTGCGGATCGACCTGGACGACCTGGTCGACCCGTACGGCAGCCCGAACGCCGGGCGGCTGGGGTCCGGCGCCACCATCTCCGCCGCCCGCGCCCGCTGGCTGGCCTGCGACGGCGCGGTGTCCCGGGTGGTGTTCGGCCCGGACGGCGCCCCGCTGGACCTGGGCCGGGAGCAGCGACTGATGAGCCGCCACATCCGCAAGGCGGCGGAGCTCCGCGACGGCGGCTGCGTGTTCACCGGCTGCGGCGCCCCGACCTGGTGGTGCGACGTCCACCACCTCATCCACTGGATCGACGGCGGCGACACCAGCCTCGACAACTCCGCGCTGCTGTGCGAACGCCACCACACCAAGGTCCACCACGGCTTCCGCGTCGAACGACAACCCAGCGGAACCTGGCGTACCTACCGCCCGGACGGCACCGAGATCACCACCCCAGCACCGCTGCTGGCGCCCGCCGCCTGACGGAGGCGCGCGCCCGCGTCAGCCCAGGGAGCGGCTGCGCTGCTCCGCGCCGATCTCGCCGTAGGGGTAGTCGGCCCAGCCCGGCTCGCTGACGGCGTCGAGCCGCTCGGTCTCCTCCCCGGTGAGCACGAGGCCGGCGGCGCCGAGGTTGCCGCGGAGCTGGTCGGTGGTGCGCGCCCCGAGGATCACCGAGCTGACGCCCGGGCGGGCCAGCAGCCAGGCCAGCGCCACCTGGGGCATCGTCACGCCGCGGGCCTCCGCGACGTCCTGCACCGCGGACAGCACGTCCCACGTCCGCTCCCGCGCCGCGACCCGGTCGTAGGCCTCCATCCCGCGCGCCGGGTCCTCGCCGAGCCGCGTCGCCCCGGCGGGCCGCTGGTCCCGCGTGTACTTCCCGGACAGCCACCCGCCGCCCAGCGGGCCCCAGGGCAGCAGCCCCAGGCCGTTGGCCAGGCAGGCGGGCACGATCTCGGCCTCGACGTCGCGCACGAGCAGGCTGTACGACGGCTGCAGGGTCACCGGGACGGCGAGGTGCGCGCGCTCGGCGACGTCCACGGCCCGCTGGACCTGCCAGCCGGTGAAGTTGGACAGCCCCGGGTAGCCGATCTCGCCCGCGGACACGGCGTCGTCGAGGAAGCGCAGCGTCTCCTCCAGCGGCGTGAGTGGGTCCCACGCGTGCAGCTGGTACAGGTCGACGGAGTCCACGCCGAGGCGGCGCAGCGAGTCGTGCAGCGCCCGGCGCAGGTGCCGGCGCGAGGTGCCCAGCGCGTTGGCGTCCTCGCCCATCGGGAAGCGGCCCTTGGTGGCGAGGACGACGCGGTCGCGGACGTCGGCCGGGCGCGAGGCCAGCCAGCGCCCCACGATCTCCTCGGACGCGCCGGCGGAGTAGACGTCGGCGGTGTCGACGAGCGTGCCGCCTGCCTCGACGAACACGTCGAGCTGCTCGTGCGCCCCCGCCTCGTCGGTCTCCGCGCCGAAGGTCATCGTGCCGAGCGCGAGGGAGGAGACGGCACAGCCGCTGCGGCCGAGGGTGCGCAGGTCCATGCGCCCAGCAAGCCACAGGACGCGGGGCCGCGCGCGGTCAGCGCAGGGCTGGCGCCCGGTTGGCCAGCTCCAGCAGCACGTCGGCGTGGCAGGGCTCGCCGACTGGGCACCAGCAGGCGAGGTCGCGCCCGCGCAGCTGCCGGCGGGCCTGGGCGGCGAGGTCGCCGGAGGCGGCCCAGCGGCGGAACCACTCGATCGCGGTGGCGCGGTCCGCGCAGCGGACGACGCGGCTGCCGTCCTCCTGCTCCCCCGGCTCCCGCGCGGTCGGCAGCGGCCACGCGCTCTCGTCGTCGCCGGGCAGCCACAGGTAGGACTCCCCCACCCGGAACGGGTTGCCCCAGCGCGAGGGGCGGGCGACGACGACGGTGTTCGGCGGCTTCCGCCAGCCGCGCGCCCGGGAGAGCTGCACACGCACCGGACCGGTCATGGGCCGATGCTGCCGCGCGGGTGTGACAGGACCGCGCCACGGCTCCCGGGGCTCCCCCGTCCGGGGACACCCCCAGCGCGACCAGCGCTTCCAGGGGCGTCACCCGATGGTCCGCGCGCGGCACCGTCGCGAGGCTCGAGCTGCCCGGCGGGGCCGAGGTCACGTCCCGCCGGGCTCCACCCCCGTGGCCCGACGACGAGGCGCCGTGTCCGCTCCCGAGTGCACCCTCGACCTCCCCCAGCCCTCCGCTCCGGCCCCTCCCCGCCGCGGTCCGGCGGCGCGCGTCCGGAGCTGGCTCGGCCGCCTGGCGCTGCGCCGCGTCCGCCGCCGCGGGCTGGACCTCTCCCGCCTGACGTTCCTCCCGGCCGCCGCGACGGTCCCGCTCCGGCGGGTCGACGTCGACCCGGTGCCCGAGCTCCGCGAGGGCGGGCCGGTGCGGCGCCTGGACCTGCCGTTCGACCTCTCCGTGCTCCTGGTGACCGGCGCCGCGGAGGCCCGCGCGGTGCTCGCCGACCGCGACGGCTTCAGCACCGACGTCCGCCACCTGTTCAGCGGCACCGGCCCGGCCACCGCCGACGACGTCGGCGGCCTGGGGTTCACCGACCCGCCCGACCACACCCGGCTGCGCGGCCTGGTCGCCCCGGAGTTCACGCGGGCCCGCCTGCAGCGCCTGGAACCGGCGATCGAGGCGACCGTGGCCCGGCAGCTCGACCAGCTCGCCGCGGCCGGACCACCGGCCGACCTCGCAAGGCACGTCTCCGGCCCGGTCCCGATGCGGACGGTCTGCGACCTCCTCGGCCTCGACCGCCCCGACGAGCAGCTGGTCACCCGGCTGGCCGCCCGGCGCTTCGACGCCGCCCGCGGCACCGCCGGCGCGTTCGGCGCGGTGTCCGCGCAGCGCCGCCTGCTGTTCGACGCGGTCGCGCGGCAGCGCCGCGACCCCGGGGACGGGCTGCTCGGGCGGATCGTCCGCGAGCACGGCGACGCGGTCTCCGACGCCGACCTGGCCGGGCTGGCGGACGGGATCGTCACCGGCGGGTTCGAGACGACGGCCTCGACGATCTCGCTCGGCACGCTGGTCCTGCTGCGCGACCCGGCCGCCGCGGCGCTGGTGCGCGAGGGCTCGCGCCGGGACGTCGAGACGGTGGTGGACGAGCTGCTGCGGCTGCTCTCGGTGGTGCAGGTGGCCTTCCCTCGCTTCGCCCGGCGGGACACCGAGGTCGCCGGACACCGGCTGCGGGCCGGCGACGCCGTCCTGGTCTCGCTGAGCGCCGCGAACCGCGACCCGGCCTGGGCCGGCGCGCACCCCGGCGCGCTCGCCCCCGGACGGCCGACCCGCGGCGGGCACCTGGCCTTCGGCCACGGGATCCACCGCTGCGTCGGCGCCGAGCTGGCCCGGCTGGAGCTGCGGATCGTGCTGCCCGCGCTGCTCCGGCGGTTCCCGGACCTCGCCCTCGCCGTCCCGCCCGAGCGGCTCGCCTTCCGCCGGCTGTCGTTCGTGTACGGCGTGGACGCGCTGCCGGTGACGTTCTGACTCAGCCGGCCGGGTCGGCCCGCAGCAGCGCGGCGCCCGGGACGACGAGGCGGCGCACGTGCGCGTCGACGTCGTCCGGGCCGGGGGCCGGCTCGCCGAAGTCGAGGGCGCCGATGGCGTAGAAGTCCGTCGTCGCGGTGACGCACTGCCAGCGCCAGGTGAGCTCGCGGGCGTCCAGGTGCGGGAGCAGCGGCGCGAGGGCGGCGCAGTACCGCCCGGCCGTCGCGCGCACGGCCGCCGCGCCGTTGGCCTCCCACCGGTCCGGGGGCTGGTCGAAGATCCGGGTGAACACCCGGGCGGCGTACCGGCCGCGGCCCGCGCAGCGCAGGGCCACGATCGGCCGCACCCAGCCGTCGACGAGCGCCTCGACGCCGGCGTCCCCACCCAGGCCCGCCAGGACCCGCTCCCGGTCGGCGACCACGCCGTCCACCACCCGGCGCTCCACCGCGGCGACCAGCCCGTCCTTGCCGCCGAAGTAGTAACCGACCGCGGCGGCGTTGGCGACGCCGGCCCGCCGCAGCACGTCACGCACCGAGGTGCCCGCGGCACCGGCGGTCGCGAGCAGCTCCTCGGCCGCGTCCAGCAGCCGCGCGGGGGTTGCGGTCCCGGTCACGGCCCCTCCATCCTGGGTCACCGCCCTGAGACGGGCGTATCAGGCGATCGTCTGGAGCCATAGCATGCCCGACGCTCGAGGAGTCCGGGGCGGGCTCGGCGCGCTACTCGCCGTCATGTGCGCGGCCCTGGCCCTGGTCATCGGCGCCGGCTCGTCGCTGGCCCTGGCCCTGCCGGAGCTCGCCCGCGCCACCGGCGCCACCCAGACCGAGCTGACCTGGGCGGTGAACGTCTACGCGCTGACCTTCGCCGCGCTGCTGCTGCCGCTGGGCATCGCCGCCGACCGCTTCGGCCGGCGCGGCGCGCTGCTCCTCGGCCTGGCGGTGTTCGCCGCCTGCAGCGCGGCGTCGGGCCTGGTCACCGACCCGGTCCAGCTGGTCGTGCTGCGCGGCCTGGCCGGCGTCGGGGCGGCGGCGGTCATGCCGGCGACGCTGTCGGTGCTCGTCGACGCCTACCCCGCCGAGCGCCGCGCCGCAGCGATCGGCGTGTGGGCCGCGGTCTCCGGCGCGGGCGCGCTGCTCGGGCTGGTGCTCGCCGGCGTGCTGCTCGAGTTCGCCTGGTGGGGCAGCGTGCAGGTCGCGTTCGGCGCGCTGTCGGGGCTGGTGCTGCTGCTGTGCCTGGTCGTCGTCCCCAGGTCGCGGAACCCGGACCTGCCGCTGGACCCGCTCGGCGGGCTGCTCGCCCTCGCCGGCCTCGGCGGCGTCGTCTGGGGCGTCATCGAGGGTCCCGAGCGCGGGTGGACCGACCGGACGACGCTCACCGCCCTCGCCGCCGGCGGGCTGAGCCTGCTCCTGTTCACCGTGCACGAGCTGCGCAGCCGGCACCCCATGCTCGACGTCCGGCTGTTCCGCCACCGCGGCCTGTCCGCCGGCAGCATCGCCGTCTTCCTGCAGTTCTTCGCCGCGTTCGGGCTGTTCTTCCTCGCGCCGCAGTGGCTGCAGTACGTGCACGACCTCTCGCCCCTGCAGGCGGCGCTGTGGCTGGCGCCGATGGCGCTGGGCATCGGCCCCACCGCGCAGCTCGCGCCGGTGCTGCTGCGCCGGCTCGGCGCCCGCACGGTCGCGGCGTGGGGGCTGGGCCAGATGGGCGCCGGGCTGTTCCTGCTCGCCCGCCAGGCCGACGGCGACGCGCCGCTGTGGCACTTCGCCGCGTCGCTGTTCGTGTTCGGGGTCGGCTTCGGCCTGGCCCTCACCCCGGGCACGGCGCTGATCATCGAGGGCCTGCCCGCCGACCGGCGCACGCTCGCCGCGGCGGTCAACGACGTGACGCGCGAGGTGGGCGGCGCCCTCGGCGGCGCGGTGGCGGCCAGCGTGCTGCTCGCCGTCTACCGGGACGAGCTCGTCCCCGTGGTCTCCGACCTGCCCGCGCAGGCGCGCGAGTGGGCCGGGACGGGGGTGGCGCAGGCGGTCGAGGTGGCCGGCCGGTGGGGTCCCGACGGCGCCGCGGTGGCGGGCGGGGCCCGGGACGCGTTCGGCGCGGGCTACGCCACCGCGCTGCTGATCGGCGCCGCGGTGCTGCTCGGCGGCGCGCTGCTGTGCGGCGTGCTCGCGCCCTCCCGGCACGCGGCCCAGCACCGTGGCGGGCGGGCGGGCGGCCCGGTCGCGCCGCCGCGCCGGCCGGTCGTGAGCGTGGCGCGGGTGTCCGCGGCGGTGCCGACCCGGCGCCTGCCCCGCGGGGTGGAGGCGCTGCTGGCCGGCGGGGTGGTGCTGGGCGTGTTCGGCGGGGTCGTCCTGCTGACCCACACGCTCTCGCGGGCCACCGACGCCCCCATGGCGGGCACCGCTCCCGCGGCGCTCACCGGGGCGCCGCAGACCGCCCGGCCCCAGCAGTCCCGCGTCCCGGCCGCGGTCGTGCCCCCGGCCCTGACCGAGATCCCCGAACCGGCCCCGGAGACGACGGCCGCCGCACCCACCACGACGACGCCGACGACGCCCCCGCCGACGACGACCCCGGCGCCCACCGCGCCCCCGACCGCCGCCACGACGACGCCGACGGCCGAGGCCACCACCGCACCGGCGGGGACGACCACCCCGCCGGCGGAGACCACGACGCCGACGGCCGAGACCACCACCCCGCCCGCCGAGACCACCACCCCGCCCGCCGAGACCACCACCCCGCCGGCGGAGACCACCACCCCGCCGGCCCCGACCACGACACCCGCGCCCACCACGACGCCCGCCCCCACCACGACGCCGGCCGAGCCCACGACCTCGGGGACCACGACCTCCGGCGGCACGACCACCGCGGAGACGACCACCTCCGCGCCGGCGAGCCCCTGAGCCGGATCCGGCAGGACCGCTGCGGTCCCCGGCAGGGACACCCCTGTCGCGGCACGGCGCGGCGACCGATCCTGGGGCATGGACATCCTGACCCCGAGCACGGCGGGCCGGGTCCGGCGGGCGGTGACCCGCTACTGGCAGGCCCAGGTGCACCTGTGGGAGACGTACCTCTCCGCGGACGGCTGGGACCCGGATCCCGGGACCCCCGCGCTCGAGGACGAGCCCCTGCACTGGGTGGGGCGGCGGCTGGTGGGCAGCGTCCTGCCGGACGAGCCGCGCTGACTCACTCCCCCACGGTCAGCGCGGCCAGCTCGACGACGGCGCCGACCAGCGCCGCGCCGTCGAGCAGGACGAGGTCGTTGTGGCCCGCGCCGTTGACCTCCACCAGCCGGTGCAGACCGGCGGCCGCGCCGGCCACCCGCCGGCTCTGCGCCGGCGGCACGATCGTGTCCGCGGTGCCCAGGACGACCGTCGTCGGCACCCGCACCCGGGCCACCCGTTCCGCCACCGGGTAGCGGTCGCGCAGCAGCAGCCGGACCGGCAGGAACGGGTAGTGCTCGGCGCCGACGGCGGCCAGGTCGGTGAACGGCGACCGCAGCACCAGCCCGGCCGGCGGGTGCTCCACGGCCAGCTCCGTCACCACCGCCGCACCCAGGCTCTCGCCGTAGTAGAGGAGCCGGGAGGCGGGCACGCCGGCCTCCTCGAGCAGCCAGGTCCGCGCCGCCCGGACGTCGAGCGCCAGACCCTCCTCGCTCGGGCTGCCCGGGTTGCCGCCGTAGCCGCGGTAGTCGAACAGCAGCACCGCCAGCCCGGCGTCCGCCAGCGCCCGGGCCAGCGGCGCGCGCAGCCCCCGGTGCCCGCCGTTGCCGTTCGCCACCAGGACGGCGGGCGCGCCGGCGTCCGGGCCGGGGACGAACCAGGCGCCCAGGGTCAGGCCGTCGGCGGTGGTCAGCCCGACGTCCCGGGCGCCGGGGACCGCGACGGCCGCGGCCGGCAGGGGGCCGTCGTCGGGGAGGTAGACGAGGCGCCGCTGGAACGTCCACAGCAGGCCCACGACCACAGCCAACAGGACGACGACGACCAGCGCCGCCCGCGGTCCGGAGCGCACGACCCGATGGTCGCGGACGACCCGCACCGCCACCCTCCCGGACCGGGCGGCGGCCGCGGCACGCACCCGGGAGGGCCCGCGACCGGTAGCGTCGGTGCGGACCGGAGGAGGTCCCGTTCCCACACACCGCGGACGCTGCGCCGAAGCCCACCTCGGATGCCCCTGCCGGGGTGACGAGACCGTCCACGAGCGACGCGCGAGTGAGATGCGCGACGCCCGGGCCCGGTCCGGCGAACCGGTGGACTGCCCGGAGTGCGGCTCCCCGACCACACCGCTGTCCCTGCTCACCTGGGGGAACTGCCGGGTCTGCCGCACGGCGCAGTCCCGGCGGACCGACCCGCTCCGCTGGTGACGCCGGCGGGACGGCCGCCGTCCCCCCGCCGCGAGCCGGTACAGTCCCCTCCGGTCGCTGTCGTGCCTCTGCTTCGTTCTCGGACGTCCGCAGTCGTCTCTGCCTGACGTTCCTCTCGGTCCTGCCGGTCGGTGCGGCGACCCGGCGCCGGCGCCTGCCGGACCGACACCCCAGCACGGAAGAGAGAACGACATGACCCAGGGCACCGTGAAGTGGTTCAACGCGGAGAAGGGCTTCGGCTTCATCGAGCAGGACGGCGGCGGCCCCGACGTCTTCTGCCACTTCTCGGCGATCAGCGGCTCCGGCTACCGGTCGCTGGACGAGGCGCAGCGCGTCGAGTTCGACGTCACCCAGGGCCAGAAGGGCCCCCAGGCGGAGAACGTCCGCGCGATCTGAGCACCACCGGGGGCACGCGGCGCGACCGCGCCGCGTCCTCCCGCCGCACCACCGGACCCCCACGGCCCCCGGCCGCGGGGGTCCCGTCGTCCCCGGGTCCGGAACCGGACCGCGGGACGCCCGGCGGGCACGCCCCCGTGTGAGAGTGGCGGCCATGTACCTGCTGCTCGAGTACTCCCTCGCCGACGACTACCTGGAGCGGCGGGCGGCGCTGCGGGAGGACCACCTCGCGCTCGCCCGCGCGGCGCACGAGCGCGGTGAGCTGCTGCTCGCCGGCGCGCTGCCCGACCCCTTCGACCGCGCCGTGCTGGTCTGGACGGCCGGCCGCGAGGTCGTGGAGCGCTTCGCCGAGTCCGACCCCTACGTCGTCCACGGCCTGGTCGAGAGCTGGACGGTCCGGCCGTGGAACGTCGTCGTCGGGGGGCAGGACTCGTGAGCGGCTTCCCGACCGTCGCCGAGCTCGCCGCCGAGGAGGCCGAGCTGCGGTTCACGACCTTCACCAACGACGACGCCTGGGACCTCGGCGCCGCCCTCGTGGCCACCGCCCGCCGCGCCGACGCGCCGGTCGCGGTCGAGATCCGGCGCAACGGGCACCGGCTGTTCTCCGCCGCCCTGACCGGCGCCACCCCGGACAACGCGGACTGGATCGCGCGCAAGGCCCGGACCGTGCACCGCTTCGGCCACAGCTCCCTCCACGTCCGGCAGTCGTGGATCGAGCGGGGCACCACCTTCGAGGAGTCCTCCGGGCTCGACCCCCGGCGGTACGCCGCGCACGGCGGCGCCGTGCCGGTGCTCGTGCGCGACGTCGGCCCGGTCGGCGTCGTCGTGGTCTCCGGGCTGCCGCAGCTGGAGGACCACCGGATGGTCGTCGCGGCGATGCGGGCACACCTCGGCCGCTGATACGGGTCGGTACTGGTACCTGTGGGCTCCGTGTCACAGGATGTGCACCGTCGACGGCGACGGGGCCGGCGACGGCACCCCGGAGGGCTGAGGACGTGACGGTGCGCAGTGCGGTCCGCTGGGCCGCGACCCACGGCGCGATGCGGCTGGCGATCCGGGCGCGGGCCCGGGCGGGCAACCCCGACGCCGAGGTCCTCCGCGACCCGGTGGTGCGCGAGGACCCCTACGCCCACTACGAGCGGCTGCGCACGCCCGCGCCGTTCGCCGGCGGCGCGTTCGCGCGGGTCAGCGTGCACCACGACGTCTGCACCGACGTCCTGCGCAGCGACGACTTCGGCCAGATCGGCGGCAACCGCACCGAGGGCCTGCCGCCGGTGCTGCGGCTGGCGCTGCGCCTGGCCGGCCCGCGGCCCAGCGTCGGGCCGATCGACCCGCCGTCGATGCTCGCCGTCGACCCGCCCGACCACACCCGCTACCGCCGGCTGGTCAGCCGCGCCTTCACCGCCCGGGCGGTCGCCCGGCTGCGCGAGCGCACCGGCGAGATCGCGCACGACCTGCTCGACGACCTCGAGCGCGAGGCCGCGGCCACCGGCGGGCGGGCCGACCTCGTCGCCCGCTACGCCAGCCTGCTGCCGGTCACGGTCATCTCCGAGATGCTCGGCGTCCCGGTGACCATGCGCGAGCAGTTCCTCGCCTGGGCCGACGGCGCCACCCCGAGCCTGGACGTGGGCCTGTCCTGGCGCACCCACCGCGAGGTGGAGCGCAACCTCGGCGAGCTCGACGCCTGGTTCCGCGGCCACCTGCGCCGGCTGCGCCGCGACCCCGGCGACGACCTGCTGTCCGGCCTGGTCACCGCGGCCGACGACGACGGCGCCGCGCTCACCGAGCAGGAGCTCATGGCCACCGCTGCGCTGGTGTTCGGCGCCGGCTTCGAGACCACGGTCAACCTCGTCAGCAACGGCGCCGCGCTGCTGTTCGCCCACCCCGACCAGCGCCGGCTGCTCGCCGCCGACCCGTCGCTGTGGCCGAACGCCGTCGACGAGGTGCTGCGCCTGGAGTCGCCGGTGCAGCGGACCGGCCGGCGGGCCGAGCGCGCCACCGAGGTGCACGGCGTGCCGATCGCCGAGGGCGACCTGGTGCTGCTCGTCCTCGCCGCGGCCAACCGCGACCCGCGGGTGTTCGACGACCCGCACGTCTTCGACGTCACCCGCCGCAACGCGCGCGACCACGTCGCCTTCTCCAGCGGCATCCACTTCTGCCTGGGCGCCGCCCTGGCGCGGATGGAGGGCGAGGTGGCGCTGCAGGCCCTGTTCGAGCGGTTCCCCGACCTCGCCGCCGCCGGCGCCGGGCACCGCCGGAGCACGGTCATCCTGCGCGGCTGGGAGTCGCTGCCGGTCGCGCTGACCCCGGCGCTGTCCCCCGCCGCCGACCTCGCCCGCTGAGGACGGCGCGTAGCGTGCCGCCGGTGGAGACCCCGCTGCGCACCTGGGCCGGCAACCTCACCTACCGAGCGGCGCGCGTGCACCGGCCGCGGACGGTGGCCGAGGTGCAGGAGGTCGTCGCCGGCAGCGAGCGGGTCAAGGCGCTGGGCTCGCGGCACTGCTTCAACGACATCGCCGACACGACCGCCGACCTCGTGGTCCTCGACGACCTGGACACCGGGGTCGAGGTCGCCCGGGCCGACGACGACGGCGGTGGCGTGCTGTGGGTGCCGGCCGGGATGCGCTACAGCGAGCTGGTGCGCGCGCTGGCCGGGACCGGGCGGGCGCTGCACAACCTGGCGTCGCTGCCGCACATCACCGTCGCCGGCGCCACCGCCACCGGCACCCACGGCTCGGGGAACCGCAACGGCTCGCTCGCGACGTCCGTCGCGGGGCTGGAGCTGGTGCGCTCCGACGGCGGGGTCGTCGTCCTCGGCGAGGGCGACGCCGACCTGCCCGGCGCGGTGGTCCACCTCGGCGCGCTCGGCGTCGTCACCCGGGTGGCGCTGCGGTTCCAGCCGACCTTCGACGTCGCCAACACCGTCTACGTGGACATGACCTGGGACCGGCTGTTCGCCGACCTCGACGCCGTCGCCGACGCCGCCTACAGCGTCAGCGTCTTCACCGACTGGCACCGGGTCACCTCGGTGTGGGTCAAGTCCCGGCCGGAGGACCCCGCCGCACCCGAGGACTTCTTCGGCGCCCGCGCGGCCACCGAGCCCACGCACATGCTCCCGGACACCCCGGTCGAGAACC
Source organism: Geodermatophilus sp. SYSU D01180 (assembly GCF_054050415.1). Classification (NCBI taxonomy): domain Bacteria; kingdom Bacillati; phylum Actinomycetota; class Actinomycetes; order Geodermatophilales; family Geodermatophilaceae; genus Geodermatophilus; species Geodermatophilus sp. SYSU D01180. Next base: position 112,575 of record NZ_JBJGZH010000002.1, read on the forward strand.
TCACCCAGCAGCTCGGCGTCCCCGGCGAGTGGCACGAGCGGCTGCCGCACTTCCGCGCGGAGTTCACCCCGAGCAAGGGCGACGAGCTGCAGAGCGAGTGGTTCGTCCCCCGCCGGCACGGCCGCGCCGCCGTCGAGGCGTTGCGCGGCCTGGCCGACCGGGTCGCGCCGCTGCTCCAGGTCAGCGAGATCCGCACCGTCGCCGCCGACGAGCTGTGGCTGAGCCCGGCGTCCGGCGGCGACGTCATGGCGCTGCACTTCACCTGGCTGCCCGACCAGCCCGCCGTCACCGCGGTCCTGCCGGAGGTCGAGGCCGCGCTGCGCCCGCTCGGCGCCCGGCCGCACTGGGGCAAACTGTTCACCACCGGTGCGGAGGAGCTGGCCGGGCTCTACCCGCGGATGGCCGACTTCCGGGCGCTGGTGCGCCGGTACGACCCGCGCGGCGCGTTCCGCAACGACTACCTGGACCGGACGGTCGCCGCCTTCGCCTGACGGCTCAGCCCAGCTCGCGCAGCCGCCCGGCGAGGAAGTCGCGCTCGACGGCGTTCTCGGTGAGCAGCAGCGCCTCGCCGTACGCGACGCGGGCCTCGGCGACGCGACCGAGCCGCCGCAGCAGGTCCGCGCGGGCCGCCGGCAGGTAGCCGTAGCCGGCCAGCTGCGGCTCCGCGGCCAGCTCGTCCAGGGCGGCCAGCCCCGCCGCGGGGCCGGACGCGAAGCCGACGGCGACCGCGCGGTTGAGCGCCACCACCGGCGAGGGCCACACCGAGGTGAGGACGCCGTAGAGCGCGACGATCTCCGCCCAGTCGGTGTCCGCCCACGACGGCGACTCGGCGTGCACCGCGGCGATCGCCGCCTGCAGCGCGTACCGCGACGGCGGCCGGGCGCGCAGCGCCTCGCGGACCAGCGCGACGCCCTCGGCGATGGCGGCCCGGTCCCAGCGCGTGCGGTCCTGCTCCTCGAGCAGCAGCAGCCGGCCGTCGTCGGCGGTGCGCGTCTCGCGGCGGGCGTCGGTGAGCAGCAGCAGCGCGAGCAGCCCGGCCACCGCCGGGTCGCCCGGCAGCAGCCGCCGCAGCATCCGGGCCAGCCCGACCGCCCGCTCCACCAGGTCCCGGCGCACCAGGTCCTCCCCGGCCGGGGTGGTGTGGCCGGTGGTGAACAGCAGGTGCACCACCGACAGGACGGCGTCGACCCGCCCGGGCAGCTCCGCGGCCGGTGGCACGCGGTACGGGATGCGGGCGACGGCGATCTTCTTCTTGGCGCGGGTGATCCGCGCGGCCATCGTCGCCGTCGGGACGAGGAAGGCGCGGGCCACCTCTGCGGTGCTCAGCCCGCACACCAGGCGCAGGGTGAGCGCCACCTGCGTGGGGCGGTCCAGCGCCGGGTGGCAGCAGGTGACCACGAGCCGCAGCCGGTCGTCGGGGTAGCCGTGCGCCTCGTCGACGAGTGAGGGCGCGATCCCGCCATCGACACGGTCGTCCTCCACCAGCAGCGGCAGGTGGCGGCGCTCGACGCCGTGGTGCCGCAGCACGTTGAGCGCCCGCCGCCGGGCCGTGGTGGTCAGCCAGGCGCCGGGCCGGGTGGGGACGCCGCGCGCGGCCCAGTCGGTCAGCGCCGCGGCGAAGGCGTCCTGGACGCACTCCTCGGCGAGGTCGAGGTCGCGGGTGACGCGCACCGTCGCGGCGAGCACGAAGGCCCACTCGCGACGGTGCGCGTCGGCGACCGCGGCCGCGACGGCGTCGGCGGTCGGGGCGGGCACCGGTCAGTCGAAGGTCATCACCGGGCGGACCTCGACGCCGCCGAAGCGGGCCGGCACCGTGCGCGCGACGGCCAGCGCGGTGTCGAGGTCGGGGGCGTCGATGACGTAGTAGCCGCCGAGGGCCTCCTTGGTCTCCACGAACGGGCCGTCGGTGACCTCGCCGCCGCGCACGCTGGTCGCCGTCGCCGTCGGCTCGAGCGCCTCGCCGCCGAGCAGCTTCGCGCCGTGCCGCTCCACGCCCGCGGAGAAGGCGTCGTGCTCGGCCGTGATCTCGCCGTAGACGTCGGGGGTCGCGGTTGCGTACTGCGCCTCGTCCTCGTAGATCAGGACCAGGTACTTCGTCATGGTGTCCTCCGGGGTCCGGGGGCCCGCCTGCCGGGCCCTCCACCTCTACGACACGCAGCACCGCACCAGATCGACAGCCGCCGCGGAAGGACTTCGCGCCGCCCCGTCTCCGGCATGATCTGACAACCGGACGGCCAGGTTCCGCGGTTGTTCTGACGGTGCGCGACAGGTCGGGGACTCCGTAACGTCACTGTCAGCAGTCAGGGCGTACCCGTCCGTCACGTACGGGTCACGCCACCTCCGAGACCCCGAGGAGCTCCCCGTGCCGTCCTCCCGCCTCAGCCTGATCACCGAGTCCTCCGCGCAGCCCGACGCCGTCGGGGGCTCGGTCTGGAACGTCCTCGGCGGCGGCGATGCCGCGTGGCGGCTCGACGCGCTGTGCGCCGAGACCGACCCCGAGGCCTTCTTCCCGGAGAAGGGCGGCTCGACCCGCGAGGCCAAGCGCGTGTGCGCCGGCTGCGACGTCCGCACCGAGTGCCTGGAGTACGCGCTGGCCAACGACGAGCGCTTCGGCATCTGGGGCGGGCTGTCCGAGCGCGAGCGCCGGCGGGTGCGCCTGGCCCGCCGCAGCATGCCGCTCAGCGCCTGACGGCCTGAGCGGGGCGGCACCGGCCCCGCGGGTTACGGTCCGTCGCCGGACCACCGCCGGACCACCGCCGGACCACCGCCTGACGAAGGAGCCGCCCGTGGCCGAGGTCGTGCTGTTCCACCACGCGCTGGGGCTGACGCCCGGCGTCACCGCGTTCGCCGACGATCTCCGCGCGGCCGGGCACACGGTGCACACCCCCGACCTGTTCGGGGGCCGCAGCTTCGGCTCGGTCCAGGCCGGCGTCGCCCACGCGCGGGAGATCGGCCTCGGCGAGGTGGTGGACCGCGGCGCCCGCGCCGTGGCGGACCTCCCCGAGGGGCTGGTCTACGCGGGCATGTCCCTCGGCGTGCTCCCGGCGCAGCGGCTGGCGCAGACCCGGCCCGGCGCCCGCGGCGCGGTGCTCCTCTACTCGTGCCTCCCGGTGGAGGAGTTCGGCTCCTGGCCGGCCGGCGTCCCGGTGCAGGTGCACGGCATGGACGCCGACCCGCTGTTCGTCGACGAGGGCGACCTCGCGGCGGCCCGCGCGCTCGCGGAGCGGGCCGACGACGCCGAGGTGTTCCTCTACCCCGGCGACCAGCACTGCTTCGCCGACCGCACGCTGCCCGCCCACGACCCGGAGGCGGCCGCGCTGCTCACCCGCCGGGTGCTCGATCTCCTGGCGCGCCGGTGAGCTCGCCCGAGGTGGCCGCGGCCCGGGTGCAGGCGGTCCTGGACATCCCGCTGCACCGGCACCTGGGCATGCAGCTGCGCGACCCCGCCGACCCGACCGCCGGCATCTGGTTCCCCGTCGGCGCGGCCGCGCAGAACCAGGCGGCGCTCCTGCACGGCGGCGTCGTCTACACCTTCCTCGACGTCGCGGCCTTCCTCGCGCTGCTGCCCTCCCTGGGCGACGGCGAGCACGCGGTCACCCACGACCTCACCGCCTCGCTGCTGCGGCCGGTGCGCGCCGGCGCGCGGGTCGACGTCACCGGCTCGGTGCTGCGCCGCGGCCGCGCGGTGGCGTTCCTGCGCTCCGAGGCGACGGTGGACGGCGCCCTCGTCGCCTCGGCGCAGGTCACGAAGACGATCGTCCCGGCGGGCTGACCGGGCTCAGCGGAGCCTGCTCACCACAGCGACATCGAGCGGCGGAAGATGCCGGCGACGTCCTCGGCGGTGACCTCCCGCGGGCAGGTGGCCAGTAGCCGCTGCTGCTTCATCGTGCCCTCGACCAGGTCGTCGACGTCGCCCTCGTCGAAGCCGACGGCGGCGATCCCGTTGGGGATGTCGATGTCGCGCATCAGGTCGGTGAGGACGGTGGGCAGGAACTCGGCCGGGTCGTCGGGCTGCCCGGCGTTGGGGGCGAGCAGCTGCGCGGCCCGCACGTGCCGCTCCGGCGACGCCTCGAAGGTGAACCGGAAGGCCTCCGGCGCGGTCAGCGCCACCGACATGCCGTGCGGCACCATCGGCTCGCCGGCCGGGTAGTCCTTGGGGTGGAAGTCCTTCACCTGCCCGGCGATCGGGTAGGCGTTGGCGTGCGGGACGTGCACCCCGGCGTTGCCGAAGCCCATGCCGGCGAAGGTCGCGGCCATCGCCATGTCCCCGCGCGCGGCGGTGTCGTCGCCGTGCCGCACCGCCCGCCGGAAGGAGCCGGCCAGCAGCGACAGCGCCTTCTCCGACCACATGTCCGAGATCGGGTTGGACCCGCAGTAGGGCACCCGCTGCTCGGGGGCCTTGCGGTCGTAGGTCGTGTACCAGCGCGCGGTGTAGCTCTCCAGCGCGTGGCACAGGATGTCCATCCCGGCCGCGGCGGTGACCCCGGGCGGCTGGGTCACGGTGAGGTCGGGGTCGATGACGGCGAGGGTGGGCCGCAGCCGCGCGTGGCTGATGCCGGTCTTCACCCGCTGCGCCAGCACGTCCATCACGCAGATCGTCGTGCTCTCCGACCCGGTGCCGGTCGTCGTCGGGACGGCGACCAGCGGCTTGAGCTGCTCGGTCGGCGCCTGCCCCTTCCCCACCGGCACGTTGACGTAGTCCAGCAGCTCTCCGGGGTTGGTGGTGAGCAGGTTGATCGCCTTGGCGGTGTCGATGCTCGACCCGCCGCCGACGGCGACGAACGCGTCCCACGGCCCGGACGCGCGGGCCGCCTCGATCGCCTCGGTCAGGCTGACGTCGGTCGGCTCGACGTGCACGCCGTCGTAGACCCGCGCCTCGATGCCGAAGCGGCCCATCTGGTCGGCGACCCGCTGCGGCAGGCCGGTGGCCGACACCCCGGCGTCGGTGACCACCAGGACCCGCCGCACGCCGAAGCGGCTGAGGTCGTACCCGATCTCCTCCGACGCCCCGCTGCCGAACTTCAGCTGCGGCGCCCCGTAGGTGAACACGGACTCGGCGGTCATGTCGGCCTCCTCGGCTCGGGCGGATCCCGGTTGCACGGATCGTTGCACCCTCCTTGTGGCAGGGACCACAGCGCGGCAGGGTCGGGTGCGCCCACCAACCTTCCCCCTGGAGGTCAGCCGTGACCGCAGAACCCGAGACCACCGCCGTCCCCGCCCTCGACGACCTGCTCGCCGACTCCCCCACCAACTGGGGCAAGTGGGGTGACGACGACGAGGTCGGCGCCCTCAACTACCTCGGCCCCGAGCAGGTGCTGGCGGCCGTCGGGCTGGTCCGGCAGGGCAAGGTGTTCACGCTGCAGCGGCTGATCGGCGACCCGAAGGGCGACCCGGTGTGGCCCGGCCGCTCCCCCGCCGAGCGCACCCAGATCCTCGACGAGTCCACCTGGGACTCCGACGACGCGCCGCAGTACCCCGGCGGCCTGCACTACGCCGACGACAAGATCAACGCCTTCCTGCAGGGCTCGACGCAGTACGACGGCCTCGGCCACGTCTGGTACGGCGGCAAGATCTGGAACGGCTACGACGCCCGCACCACCGTCGGCGGGCTGGACAAGGCCAGCGTCGAGCCGATCGCCCAGCGCGGCGTCGTCGGCCGCGGCGTGCTGCTGGACATGGCCCGATTCCGCGGCAAGCCCACCCTCGACAAGGGCGAGACCTTCACCCACGAGGACCTGCTCGCCTGCGCGGAGGAGCAGGGCGTGGAGATCCGCAAGCGGGACGTCCTGATCATCCGGACCAACTTCCTGCAGCTGTTCTTCGAGCAGGGCGACGCCTTCTACGACGGCTTCAACGAGCCCGGCCTGGTCTACAGCCCGGAGCTGGTGCAGTGGTTCCAGGACATGGAGATCCCCAACCTGGTCACCGACACCATCGCCAACGAGGTCACCACCGACCCGAACAACGGCGTCGCGCTGGTGCTGCACAACGCCCTGATGCGCAACCTCGGCGTCACCCTCACCGAGATCGCCGACCTCGAGGCGCTGGCCGCCGACTCCGCCGAGGACGGGCAGTACGAGGGCCTCTACGTCGCCGCGCCGCTCAAGGTGCACAAGGGCAGCGGCTCGCCGGTCAACCCCGTCGTCCTCAAGTGAGCCCGTCGTGAGCGTCTACGACGACCGCCCCTGGCTGGCGCTCTACGGCGACCAGCGGCCGGACTACGACATCGAGTTCGGCGACGCCCTGTCGATGTTCCGCGCCGGCGTGCAGCGCGACCCCGACGGCGACGCGCTGCGCTACTTCGACGGCACCGTCGTCCGCCGGGACCTCGACGCGATGACCGACGCGATGGCCGCCGGGCTGCTGGAGTCGGGCTTCCGGCCGGGTGACCGGCTGGCGGTCTACCTGCAGAACGTGCCGCAGTTCGTCATGGCCATGGTCGCCACCTGGAAGGCCGGCGGCGTCATGGTGTCGATCAACCCGATGAGCCGGGCGCGGGAGCTGTCCTACCTGCTGGCCGACTCCGGCGCGACGGTGCTGCTGTGCCTGGACACCCTCTACGACGAGGTCGCCCGCGACGTCGTCCCGGGCACCGACGTCCGCCTGGTGCTCACCACCAGCGGGCTGGACCTGCAGACCCGCAACGACGATCGGCTGTTCGCCGGCGTCACCCGGCAGCGGCACGAGGGCACCACCGACCTGCTCGAGTTCGTCGAGCGGTACCGCGGGCAGACCCCGCCGCCGGTGGAGCTCGGCCCCGACGACGTCGCGTTCCTGACCTACACGTCGGGGACGACGGGCGTGCCCAAGGGCGCGATGAACACCCACCGCAACGTCGTGTTCACCGCGCAGGTCTACCGGGACTGGGTGCACGCCGGGCGGGACGGCGCGATCTTCGGCATCGCCCCGCTGTTCCACATCACCGGCCTGATCGGGCACGTGGCGGTGAGCATGCTGGTGCCGGCGCCGCTGGTGCTGGCCTACCGGTTCGAGCCGCAGGTGGTGCTCGACGCGTTCCTCGAGCACCGGCCGGCGTTCACCATCGGCGCGATCACCGCGTTCAGCGCGCTGCTCAACGCCCCGGGGTTCCGCAAGGAGCACTTCGACTCGTTCACGTCGGTCTACTCCGGCGGGGCGGCGATCTCCCCGGCCGCCGAGCGCGGGTTCTTCGAGGCCACCGGCAAGCAGGTGCACAACGCCTACGGCCTCACCGAGACGACGTCGCCGATGACGGTGACGCCGTTCGGGTCGCCGTCGCCGGTGGACCCGACCTCGGGCGCGCTGTCGGTCGGCGTGCCGGCGCCGAACACGATCGTCCGCATCCAGGGCGACGACGGGCAGGACCTGCCGCTGGGCGAGGTCGGCGAGATCGTCGCCGAGGGCCCGCAGGTGGTGGCCGGCTACTGGGGCAAGCCCGAGGAGACGGCGGCCAACCTGCCCGGCGGGGCGCTCAGGAGCGGCGACGTCGGGTTCATGGACCCGCAGGGCTGGGTGTTCATCGTCGACCGCAAGAAGGACATGATCAACGCCTCGGGCTACAAGGTGTGGCCGCGCGAGGTCGAGGACGTCCTGGCCGAGCACCCCGCCGTCCGCGAGTCCGCCGTCGTCGGCGTGCCCGACGAGAAGCGCGGCGAGACGGTCAAGGCCTTCGTCAGCCTCCGGCCGGGGGCCAGCACCACCCCGGAGGAGCTGATCGCGCACTGCAAGGAGCGGATGGCCGCCTACAAGTACCCGCGCAGCGTGGTCGTGCTCGACGAGCTGCCGAAGACGGTCACCGGCAAGATCCTCCGCCGCGAGCTGCGGGGGACGTGAGCGCGGCCGGGTCCCCGCTCCCCCGGGGGCGGGGACCCGGTCACCGCACCGGCGCGCCCGGCCGGCGCGCCCACGTCGGCCGGGCGGCCCGGATCCCGGCCGCGCCGGTGCCCACGACCGCGACCAGCAGGGCCACCCAGGCCCACAGCCACGGGTCGTCGGCCTCGACGTCCCGGCGGTACCAGAGCACCACCACGAGCTCGAGCGCGCCGAACACGGTGTAGGTGACCGCCGCGACGCCCAGCCGGTCCAGGTCCCGCTCCCGGACCGACAGCGCCGCCGCGAACCCGAGGGCGAGCAGCCAGGCGCCGATCACCTGCGAGCTCAGCGGCGTGATCTCCCACGGCCAGAACGACGCCATGGTCTCCACGTGGTGGTGCACGGTGAGCCCGCCGGCGAACAGGACCGCGCCCGCCCCGGCCAGCAGCACCCCCTCGACGAGCAGCAGCCCGGTCAGCCGGGCGGGCAGCGGCAGCCGCACGGGCGGGCGCCGGCCCCGGCGGACCTCCTGCCCGAGGACCACCGCCAGGCACAGGGCGGGGACGACGAGGTAGACGGCCAGCCACACCCAGGCCGCCGCCCGGGCGACCGGCCCGCCGGTGAGCAGGTGCAGCCGGTGGGTGTGGATCAGCGTCGCGGCGCAGGTGAGGACGGTGAACAGGGTGACCGTGAGCACCGGCACCCGGATCCGGCTCCAGCGGTCCTGCCGGAGGGAGAGGACCGACAGCACCGCGCCGGCGGTGTAGGCGGCGCCGAGGAACGCGGCGGTCGCCTCGGTGCGGATGGACCAGGCCCAGAAGCGGTCGGCGACGTCGGCGAGCAGGAGCAGCTCGGCGACGGCGAGCAGGGTGAGCGCCAGGAAGGCCGTCAGCAGCCAGCGGGTACCGGGGCGGACCTCCTCGCCGGGGTCCGGCGCCCGCGGTGCGACGGGTTCCATCGGCTGCCGCCTGTCGGTCGTGCTCGACGTGCACGTCCACACCGGCTCCGCGACCTGGACCGGCGTCCCAGGCTGACGTGTCCCCGCCGCCGGGGCAAGGGCCCAGGGGCACCGTCCGGGCCGGTCAGCGCACGTTCTCCGTCCACACGTCCCAGCCGAGCCGGACGACGAGCGCGGTGACCACGACCAGGAACACGACCCGGATGAAGCCGGTGCCGCGGGAGGTCGCCGTCCGGGAGCCGACGTAGCCGCCGAGGGTGTTGGCCGCGCCCAGGCACAGGCCCAGGCCCCAGACCACCGACCCGTGCGGCACGAAGAACGCCAGCGCGCCCAGGTTGGTCGCGACGTTGACGATCTTGGCCTTGGCGCTGGCGTTGAGGAAGTCGTAGCCCAGCAGGGACACCAGGGCGAAGACGAGGAACGAGCCGGTGCCGGGACCGAGGACGCCGTCGTAGAACCCGATCACCGCCCCGACCGCGAGCGCCGTGCCGTGGTGGCGGCGGCCGGTGTGCCGCAGCGCCGTCACCTCCCCCAGCGCCGGGCGGAACGCGGTGAACAGCGCGATGCCGACCAGCGCCACGACGATCACCGGCTTGAACACCGCGGCCGGCAGCAGCGCCGCCACCGACGCCCCGCAGAACGAGCCGACCAGGGCGACCGCGGCCATGGGCAGCGCCGTCCGCAGGTCCGGGTGCACCCGCCGCTGGTAGGTGACCGCGCTGGTTGTGGTGCCGAACACCGACGCCAGCTTGTTGGTGGCCAGCGCCTGCACCGGGGCCAGGCCCGGCACCAGCAGCAGCGCGGGCAGCTGGATCAGCCCGCCGCCGCCGACGACGGCGTCCACCCAGCCGGCGGCCAGCGCCGCGACGAGCACGAGGGCGAGCAGGGAGGGCGTCAGGCCCTCCGGGAGGAGCAGGTCAGTCACGCGCGGGTCCCGATGCGGTCACGGACAGCCAGCCTCCCCGACGCCGGAGCGGACGCCGGCGCCGGGTCCGGGGAGCCGCGTTGCGGCCGGTGCCGTCCGGCGGTGCGATCAGGCATGGCGCACACCCGGGACGAGGAGCCCCCCGGCCGTGCGGCGGCGACCGACGCCCACTCGCCGCACCGGCTCACCGCCCGCGACTGGCGCCGGGTGCTGCGCCGCGCCGGGCGCCACGTGCTCAGCGACCGGCTCATGGTGCAGGCATCGGCGGTGGCGTTCTTCGCGCTGCTGTCGGTCGCTCCGGTGCTGGTCACCGCGGTGTCGGTGTACGGCGTCGTCAACACCCCCGAGGACGCGCTGCACCAGCTGTCCGGGGTGGCGGGGATGCTGCCGGAGGACCTGCGGTCGCTGGTGGTCGACCAGCTGACCACGATCACCACCGCCTCCACGCACGTGAACACCTGGCGCGGCCTCGGCGGCCTGGCCGCGGCGCTGTGGACGGCGACGACCGCGATGACCTACCTCATCGACGGGCTGACCCTCGCCTACCACGAGACCGAGACGCGGGGCTTCCTCCGCCGCAGCGCGCTGGCCCTCGTCCTCGTGCTCGGCGGCGCGGTCCTGCTCGGCGGGATCATCGCCGGCGCCGGCGAGGTCTCGAGTGCGCTCGCCGGGGCACCGGGCGCCGTCCGGGACGTCGCCCCCGTGCTGACGTGGGTGCTCGCCGCGGTGCTGATGAGCGCGGTGCTCGCCGTCCTCTACCGGTTCGGCCCCGACCGCGCGCAGGCCCGGTGGCGGTGGATCACCCCCGGGGCGGCGCTGACCACCGGGCTGTGGCTCGCGACGACGATCGGCTTCTTCGCCTACGTCCGCAGCCTGGGCGACTACTCCGCGACGTACGGGTCGCTCGCCGGCGTCGCCATCAGCATGTTCTGGCTGTGGACGACGGTCTTCCTGGTGATCGTCGGCGCGGTGGTGAACGCCGAGACCGAGCGGCAGACCGCCCGGGACTCCACCGTGGGTCCCGAGCGGCCGCTCGGCGAGCGCGGCGCGGTGGTCGCCGACAGCGCGCCGCCCTACCCGGGCGAGCGCTGAGGGCGGTCAGAGGTAGTTGACGTGCACGTGGTCGTAGTGGTTGGCCGTCGTGCCGCCGCGGTCCTCCATCGTCTGCCACGACCCGTTCGGCGAGGACAGCATCCGCTGCTCCCAGATCAGGTAGTCGACGCCGAGCTCGTCCCAGTGCGCGCGGTGGTAGGCGACGATCGCGTCGCCGAGGGCGGCGTCGCTCATGACCATGTAGTCCAGCGCCCTGCCGGAGGGGTGGCCGCCCGGGTCGGCCGCGCTGGCGCGGGTGCCGCCGAGGGTGATCGAGTCCGCCCCCGGCACGTTGCTGACGACGGCGTCCGCGGCGGCCTGCACCTGCGGCTCGACCGGGCCGGCGGTGTTGGTGATGCGGGCGACGACCGAGACGGCGGTGGTGCCCGCGGTCTCCGCCGGGCCGGCCTCCTCCGCGTCCGCGGCCTCCCCGGCCTCGGCGGCTGCAGCGGCTTCGGCGGCTTCGGCGGCCTCCGCCGCGGCGGCGGCCTCGGCGGCGGCCTCGGCGGCCGCGGCGGCCTCGGCGGCGGCACGGGCGGCGGCCTCGGCCTCGGCGCGCTGCCGGTCGACGGTGGCCTGGTCGGCGGCGGCCTGCGACTGCTGTGCCGCGGTCTCGGCGGCCTCCCGCGAACTGCGGGTGGCGGCGAGGTCCTCGAGCGGCGCGAGGTCCGGCGGGGTCGCGGCGGTGACCGGGCCGGACTGCGCCGACAGCCCCAGCGCCTCGGCGACGGCGACCGACTCGCTCGCCGTCCCGGCCTCGGCGGTGGCGGCCGGCTGCGGGCCGACCAGGACGTTGACCAGGACCGCACCGGCGGCGGCGACGCCCAGGTACAGGCCCGGACGGCGGTGCGCGGCCAGCGGACGGCGGCGGTTGGAACGGTTCACGGACGCGCCGGGGCGGCCGGGGGTGGTGCTCAAGGGCATGGGTGCAGGTCTCCCGTCAGCCGCCTACCGAGTTAGCTGACGGGTTCGGGCGGGAAGCGGCCCTACCCGCCCGGACGCGCGGGTCCGGTGCGGGATTCACCCCAGTACTGCGGTGGGTCCCCGGCTCGCCCAGGGGGCGACTCGGCGGCGACCGCCCGGGTCCCCTGGCGGGGACGGGGCCGGACGGCCTCGGCCACGGTAACGGCCGTTATGCGTCCGTGACAAACCCCGGCCGTGTTCCGTGGCGCGGACCACGCTCCGGTCAGGGGCGGGTGAGCAGCCGCCCGGCGACGCGCAGCGGCAGGCGCAGCCACCACCCGGTCACCCGCCAGGGCAGGACCGCCGCGGCCCGGACGCCGCGCGCGCCGAGGGCGGCGAGGTCGGCCCACTCGGCCGGCCGGGGTGCCGGGGCGGCCGGCGCGGCGGCGGGGTGCGGCCCGGCGGGGGGCGGCTCCTCGGCCGGCTCCGGCGTCCCGCCGGACGCCCCGTCCGAGGGCGCCGTGTCCGACGGCACCGCTCCCGACGGCACCGCTCCCGACGGCACCGCTCCCGACGGCACCGCTCCCGACGGCACGCTCTCCCCCGGGTCCTCCCCGGGCACGAGGACGTCGAACGCGGTCTTGCGGCGCGGCGCGCGCAGCGAGTCGAACGACGGGATCGCCGGGGACGGCGGTGCGTCGTCCCCGTCGGGCAGCGGCCACAGGCCCACCGCCACGGGCTCGGGGACGACCGCGCGGACGGCGGCCACCATCGCCGGCCCCAGCCCGGGGACGGCGGCCAGCTCGCGGCGGGTCAGCGCGGACAGCTGCTCGACGGTGGTGACGCCGGCGCGGCTGAGCGCGCCCACCGCCCGCGCGGGCAGGCCCAGCTCCCGGACGCTCCCCGTCGGCTCGACCCGCGACCTCGTCGACATGGCGTCGGACCCTAGCCCGAGCTCACCGCGAGCCGTCCCACGCCGGCTCCGCGGGAGCGGTCGCGCCGGTGCCGGCGTCCGGCGCCGGGGAGGTCGCCGGCGCCTCGCCCGTCGACGTCGTCCCCGCCTCCAGGGCCGGGGGCTCCTCCGGAGTCGGCGGAACGGTGTCCCCGGGCGTCCCGGTCGCCGGCGCCGGCGGTTCCGGCGTCGTGCTGCCGGACGGCGTGCTCCCCGTCGCCTCCGGGGTGCCCTCCGGCGTGGTCCCCGCGGACCCGGTGCCCTCCGCGGTGGGGGCCTCGGGCGTCGTGGCCTCGGGGGCCGGGGCCTCCGGGCTCGGGGCCTCCGGGCTCGGGGCCTCGGGGGTCGTGGCCTCGTCGCCGGGGGCCTCCGGCGTCGTGGCCTCGGGGGTGCCGCCGTCCGCGGCGGGCGCCTCGGGCGTCGCGGCCGGGGACTCCGGCCCCGCCTCGCCGGGCGAGCCCGGCCCGGCACCGCCGGCGGGCGTCCCGGGCTCGGGCACCGCGGTGTCCGGGGCGACGGCGACGAACACCTGCACCCGGTCGCCGGGCGCGAGCTCCACGTCCACCGGGTCCAGCCGCACGACGGTGCCCGGCGCCGCGTCCGCGGTCTGCTCGCTGCGCTGCCCCACGGTGAGGCCGAGGGCGGTGAGGTCGTCGGCCACCTCGGCGACCGGGCGGCCGACGAAGTCCGCGGCCCGCAGCACGATCCCGGCCTGCTGCGTCTCGGCGGCGTCGGCCACCGGCGCGTCGCCGGCCCGGGTCACGGTGAACAGCACGCCGCCGGCGACGAGCACGACCAGGAGCAGCGGCAGCAGGACCAGCGCCCGCCGGCGCCGGTGCGGCTCCGGCCGGGAGACGGGCCCGGCGGCGGGGGCCGCCCCGGGCGCGGGGGCGGCGGCCGCCACCGGGCGGGTGGGCGGCACCGGGGCGGCCTGGTGGTCGAGCGTCTCCTCGACCGCGGACAGGAACGCGGCGCCGTCGGGCAGGCGCTCGCCGGGGTCCTTGGTGAGCGCGGCGCCGATGAGCTCCCGGACGTCGGGCGGCAGGTCGTCGGGCAGGGGCTCGGGCTGCTCCCGGACCTGCTTGAGCGCGACGGTCACCGGGTTGGTGCCGGTGAAGGCGGCGTGGCCGGTCAGCGACTCGTAGCCGACCAGGCCGAGGGCGTAGACGTCGCTGGCCGGGCTGACCCGCTCCCCGGCGGCCTGCTCCGGGGACATGTACTGCGCGGTGCCGATGACCTGCCCGGTCTGGGTGAGCGGCACGCACTCGGCCGACCAGGCGATGCCGAAGTCGGTGAGCTTCACCCGCCCGTCGGGCCGGACGAGGATGTTGGAGGGCTTCACGTCGCGGTGCACCACGCCGTGGCGGTGCGCCTCGGCGAGGCCGGCCGCGGCCTGGCGCAGCACGGACAGCGCGGCGTCGGTGTCCAGCGGGCCCTCGGTCTGGATGAGGCTGGACAGCGGCGCGCCCTCGACCAGCTCCATCACCAGGTAGGCCAGGTGCTCGCCGGTGACGTCGTCGGCGCCCTCGCCGTAGTCCAGGACGGTGGCGATGTTCGGGTGGGTGAGCGCGGCCGCGTGCCGGGCCTCGTTGCGGAAGCGGGCGAGGAAGGTCGGGTCGTCGGCGTACTCGCTGCGCAGCACCTTGACCGCCACCGGCCGGGCCAGCAGGTGGTCCCGGCCCCGCCACACCTGGCCCATGCCGCCCGTGGCGATGAGTTCCTGCAGCTCGTAGCGGTCCCCCAGGGTCCGGCTCCCCTGCTCCACCGTGGTCACTGCGCGACTCCGTCCCGTCCGACGCCGCGGGTCCGCCCCGCCTCATCCGGCCCCCACCGGGAGCTGTCGCGACCGCTCCCCCCGCCGGGCGGCCGACCAGGTGTCGGTTCCCGGCCGGGGGGCCGGTCAACCACCGGACCGCGCACCGCCGGTCCCCCGGTCGCGTGCCGGTGCTCGCCCCGCCGGCCTCCGGTCCGCCAGGATCCGGGCGATCCGTGGCAACGGGGCCGCGGCCGTTCCGGAGGTCGCCCGTGGACTCGGCCCTCAGCACCGTCGCCCTGCCCGCCGCCCTGGCCGTGATCATGTTCGGGCTGGGGCTGTCGCTCACCGTCGACGACTTCGTCCGGGTCACCCGCCGGCCGCGCGCCGCCGTCGTCGCCCTCGGCCTGCAGCTGCTGGTGCTGCCGGCCGTGTGCCTCGGCCTCGTGGTGGTCGCCGGCCTGCAGCCCGTGCTCGCGGTGGGGATGGTGCTGCTGGCCGCCTCGCCCGGCGGCACGACGGCGAACCTGTTCAGCCACCTGTTCCGCGGCGACGTCGCGCTCAACGTCTCGCTGACGGCGGTCAACTCGCTGCTCGCCGTCGTCACCCTGCCGCTGGTGACCAACCTCGCCGTGACCGTCTTCGACCCGCCCGGCGCCGGGTCGATCGGCCTGCAGTTCGGCAAGACCGTGCAGGTGTTCGCGATCGTGCTGGTGCCGGTCGCGCTCGGCATGCTCGTGCGGCGGGCGGCGCCGGCGTTCGCCGCGCGGACGGACCGGCCGGTGCGGGTGCTGTCCGCGCTGGTCCTCGCGCTGGTGATCGCCGGGACCGTGGTCGCGGAGCGGGAGAACGTGGCCGGGTACCTGCGGGAGGTCGGGCTGGTGGCGCTCGCCTTCTGCGCGCTGAGCCTGCTGGCCGGGTTCGCCGTGCCGCGCGGGCTGGGCGTCGGCCACCGGCAGGCGGTCGCCTGCGCCTTCGAGATCGGCGTGCACAACAGCACGCTGGCGATCACGGTGGCGATCAGCGTCCTCGGCAGCGTGGAGCTGGCCGTCCCCGCGGCGGTCTACGGGGTGCTGATGTTCCCGGTGGCCGCGCTGGCCGGCTGGGCGATGACCCGGTCCTCCCGGTCGGGGGCGCCGGAGCGCGTCGCGTCCTGACCCGGCCACCGGCGGGCCAGGGCCGGGACGACCTCCGCGCCGGCGGTGCCGGCCGCGGCCCAGCCGAGGACGACCACCCAGGCCAGCGGATCCAGCGGGGTGCAGCCGAAGAACCGGCTGAGCCCCGGGGTCTGCACGACCGCGGCCAGGGCGGCCAGCGACCCGGCCGCGGTGGCCAGCACCAGCGGACTGCGCCGCCCGGCCCAGGCGGTCTGCCCGAGCTGGGTGGCGATCAGCGCGGCCAGCCCCATCGTGCTGGCCCGCCGGCCCAGGCCGGTGACGCGGCCGGTGGCCCACGCGCCGGTCGCGCCGACGGTGGTGGCCACCCCGCGGACGGCGACCAGGCGGCGCACCGCCTCGGCGAAACCGCGGTACGGGCCGGCGAGCAGCACCGGCGCGAGCGGGTGCCCGGCCAGCGGCCCGCCGTCCGCGGCCGGGGCGGCCGCCCGCGGCCGGGCCACGGCCACGGCCAGCGCCGGGAACATGTCGGTGAGCAGGTTGACCAGCAGCAGCTGCCGGGTGCCCAGCGGCGCCCGGCCGCCCAGCGCGGAGCCCAGCACGGTGAACGCGACCTCGCCGGCGTTGCCCCCGACGAGGATGGCGACGGCGTCCCGGACGCGGGACCACAGCGCCCGGCCCTCGGCGACGGCGTCGACCAGCCGGGTCAGGTCCCGGTCGGTGATCACCACGTCGGCGGCGCTGCGGGCGGCGGGCGACTCGGCGCCGGCGACACCGACCCCGACGTCGGCCAGCCGGATCGCGGCGGCGTCGTTGATGCCGTCGCCGGTCATGGCCAGCGTGGCGCCGGCGCGGCGCAGCGCGCCCACGAGCAGCACCTTCTGCTCCGGCGTCAGCCGGGCGAACACCGCCGCCCCGCGCACCAGGGCGGTCCGCTCGGACTCCGACGCCCGCGCCAGCTGCGCGCCGGTGACCACCCGGCCGGCGTCGGGGACCCCGGCCTCGGCGGCGATCGCGGCGGCGGTCTCCGGGTGGTCGCCGGTGGCCACGAGCACCCGGACGCCCGCCGCGGCCAGCTGCTCGACCGCCGCGGCCGACGAGTCGCGCACCGTGTCGGCCAGGCCCAGCAGGCCGCGCAGGGTCAGTCCGGTCGCCGCCGCCTCGAGGTCGTCGGGCCGGCCGTCCACCGCGCGGTCGGCGACGGCGAGCACCCGCAGCCCGTCGCAGGCCAGCTCCCGGACCCGGTCCGCGGCGTCGCCCGGGTCGGTGCACAGCCGCAGCACGACCTCCGGCGCGCCCTTGACCACCAGCCGGCCCGAGCGCAGCGCCGCCGAGAACCCGCGCCCGGTGGCGAAGGGCACCGAGGCCTCCGGCTCGCCGTCGCCGGCGACACCGTGGTCGGTGGCGGCGGCGTCGACGGCGCGGTCGGTCTCGTGCGCGTCGGTGTCGCCGGCGCCGATCCCGGCCGCGGCCAGGCGCAGCAGGCCGTCCTCCCGGTCGTCGTCCCCGCGGTCGTCCCCGAGGGGCAGCAGCCGGGCCACCCGCAGCCGGTTCTCGGTGAGCGTGCCGGTCTTGTCGAAGCACACGGTGTCCACCCGGCCGAGCGCCTCCAGCACCCGGGCGCTGCGCACCACCACCCCGTCCCGCGACAGCCGCCGGGCCGCCGCCTGCTGGGCGACGGTCGCGACCAGCGGCAGCCCCTCGGGGACGGCCGCGACGGCGACCGCGACCCCGGAGCTGACCGCCTCGCGCAGCGGCCGCCGCCACAGCACGCCGAGCGCGGCCACGGTCCCGCCGCCGGCCAGCGTCAACGGCAGCACCGAGCGGGTGAGCTCGGCCAGCCGGGCCTGCACGCCGGCCGGCGGCCCCCCGCGCCCGGCGGCCCGCGCCGCCCGGCCCGCCTGGGTGGCCGCCCCGACGGCGACGACGACCGCGCGGCCGGTGCCGGCGACGACGGTCGTGCCGTCGAAGAGCATGCAGCGCCGGTCGGGGACCTCGGCGCCCGGCGTCGCCGCCACCGACTTGGCCACCGCCAGCGACTCGCCGGTCAGGCTGGACTCGTCGGCCTCGAGGTCCTCCGCGGCCAGCAGCCGCGCGTCGGCGGTCACCACGTCGCCGGACCCGACGAGGACCACGTCGCCCACCCGCAGCGCGCTCGACGGCACCTCCTCCTCGCCGCCGTCGGCCTCACGGCGGACGCGGGCGTCCTGCTGCAGCAGCAGCGAGGCCAGCGCCGTCTCCGCGCGCATCCGCTGCGCCGCGCCGAGCAGCGCGTTGCCGACCGTCACCCCGCCGACCAGGAACGCGTCCGCGGTCTCGCCGAGCACGGCGGTGGCGCCGGCGCCGGCGCCCAGGACGGGGGTGAGCGGGTCGGCGAGCTCCGCGGCGACGGTGCGGCCGAACCGGACCGGCACCCGGACCGCGGCCGTGCCGGTCCCCCGCCGCCAGGCGCGGGTCAGGGGGCCGGGCGGGGCGTCGTCGTCCCGGGGCAGGCCGGCCAGCCGGCGCAGGACGTCGTCGGGGTCGAGGGCGTGCCACGGCGTGTGCACCGACGGCGGCGGCGGGGGGCGGCGGGCGGCGCGGACCGCCGTCACGGTGCCGTCGACCATCGTCCACAGCGCCGCGGACTTGCCCGGGGCCGTCGCCCGCCGCTGGCCGGCGCGGACCGAGCCGACGGCGGCGAGCAGCCCGCCCAGCACGTTGCCGGTGACCGCGCTCTGCACCGACCGGCGGGCCAGCCGCCGAGCGTCGGCCACGGCCCGCACCACCCGGCAGGCGTCGGCCAGGCCGGTCCCGGTCACCAGGTCCGCCGCCCAGGCGGGCGCCCGGTCCGGCCGCACGGGGGCGACCGCGACGTCGGCGGCCAGCAGCGCGGCCGCGTCGGCGGAGGAGACCAGCAGCACCCCGTGCCCGTCGGCCTGCAGTCGGCGGACGACGCCGGCCAGCGGCTCGTCCGCGGGTGCGACCTCCCCGGCGACGCCGGCGATCTCCCGGCTGCCGGCGTGCGCGGTGAGCACCAGGCGCGCGCCGGTGCCGGCGGCGGTGGTCAGCAGCGCCTCGGCGTGCGGGTCGAGCTCGGGGGCGACCAGCGCGGTGCCCACCCGGCGGCGCCCGGCGTACAGCCTGCGCAGCGCCGCCCCCGGCGCGTCCGGCGCTCCCCGCGGCGGGCCGAGCCGGGTGCCGTCCGCGCCGCCGCCGTCGGCCAGCAGCCGGGCCGCGGCCGTCCAGACGGCGGCGGGATCCCACCCGTCGGCCTCGGCGGTGGCCTCCAGGACGACCGGCGGGCCGGTGCACAGGGTCGCCCCGTCGACCACCACGCAGTCGACGCGGTCCAGCCGGCGGTAGGCCGTGCCGTCCAGGGGCAGCACGCCGGCGCGGCACAGCAGCCAGTCGAGGGTGGCGGCGAAGGACTCGCGGCCGGCCAGCGCGGCCTTGGGCGTGAGCGCCTTGACCAGGTCGGCGGCGCGGCCGGGGCGGCCGGTCAGGGCGAGGACGGCCAGCACGGCGCCGGTCGTCGTCGGGCCCATGCGGTGCTGGTAGCGGTCGACCGCGCCGGGCGGCAGCGGGACCGGCCGCTCCCCGGCGCGGGCCGCCGGGGCCGGGTCCTCCGGCTCGGTCCCGTCCGGCTCGGGCCGGCACAGCTGCTGCTCCCGGCGGCGCCACACCTGCCGCCGGGCGCGGACCTCGAGCACCTGCTGGGCGGAGGCGGCCGCGTTGAGGGCGGGGATGACCGGGCTCTGGGTGGCCGAGTGCAGCACGGCGGAGAGCCCCTCGAGCGCCAGGCGGGTGCCGTACCGGCCGATCCGCCGGGCGAGCAGCTCGGTGATCCAGTCCTGCGTGTCGATCAGCGTGACCGCGAGCGTGGCGTGCCGCGACAGGGCGGGGACGGGCAGCGCCCGGGCGGTGAGCGCGGTGAGGACGCCGAGGGCGTCGACGGCCAGCGCGGTCGCCGTGGCCAGCAGCGGCTCGAGGTCGGCGGGGTGGTCGGCCGCCTCCCGCAGGACGTCCCGCCGGTCGCCGGCGTCCTGCAGGGTGCGCACCGTGCCGACGACGTCGTCCACGCCCACCCGCCGCGTGTCGACGGCGACCAGCGCCCGGCCGAGGACCTCGTTGACCGTGGCCCACTGCACGCCCTCGAGCCGCTCGAGGCGCGCGCGCAGCGTGCGGCCGGCGTCGGGCGGCGCGCCGGGGGCGCACTCGGGCAGTTCCACCTGCACGAGGCCGGCGTCGGCCCACACCCGCGGCGTGTGCCGCCCGCCGACGGGCTCGAACATGCCGGTGGCGACCCGCGCGAGCTCCCGCAGCCGGCCGGTGGGCAGCGGGTCGGCGCCGGTGAGCAGCGTGCCGGCCGCCCGGACGCCGGAGACGGCGGCCTGGGTGAGGTCGACCGGGCGGCCGGCGACCCGGCTGGTCAGGCCCTCCGCCGTGCGCACCGCGGCGCGGGCGGAGACGCCGAGCAGGCCGGCGGTGAGCACGGCCGGCGCGGCGGCGACCTGCGCACCGGTGACCGCGAGGCGCGCCGTGGAGGCCAGGGCGCGCCGGGCGGTGGCGGCGCGGTGGAGGACGCGCATCGGCGATCTCCCCCCTGCGCGACACCTGCTGTCCACCCATCGTCCACCCGATGGTGACCGGAGTCACGGCTTGGTACCGGTCCACGGTCGTCCGCATGCCGTCAGTCCGTCGTGCCGCGCCAGCGCAGCACCTCCAGCGCCGCGGCCACGCCGAGGACGTTCTCGGCCAGCGGCCGGGGCAGCAGCTCGTCGGCGCGGGCCAGCCGGCGCAGCACGGTGTTGCGGTGCGTGTACAGCCGCTCGGCGGTGCGGGAGGCGTTGCCCAGCTCCCGGACGTAGGTGAGCACCGCCTGGCGGGTGTCGGGGTCGGCGGTCGCCAGCCGGCCGAGGGTGCCGGCGAGGAACTCCTCGAGCTGGGTCGGCTCGGTGGTCAGCAGCGACACCAGCTGCACGTCCTCGTAGCGGGCCACCTGCTGCGGGGACGTCAGCCGCGCCAGCATCCGCTGCGCCGTCGCCGCGTCGAGGTGGCTGCGGCGGAACCCGTCGACGTCGCGGCCCGGCCGGCCCACCGCCACCCGGACGTCGGGGTGCGCGGCCAGCGGCCCGGCCAGCTCCGCCGCCCGCGGCGCGGTGCCCACCGGCAGCCACACCCACAGCGCGGCCGCGCTGGCGACGACGGTCAGCCGCCGGGTCGCGCCCGCCGCCCGCATCACCGCCTCCGCGGCGGCCTCCAGCGGGCCGGGCGCGGCGCTGCCCGACCCGGTCCACACGACGGCGGCGGTGTGCGGCCCGGTCAGCCCGTAGCCCAGCTGCGCCTCCGCGCGGGCCCGGCCGATCGGCGCGCCCTCCAGCAGCAGGGTGACCGTGGCCCGGCGCTCGGCGTGCGCGCCGCGGGTGAGCTCGGCCCGCTCGGCCGCCATCCGCTCGGACAGGGCCGCGACCGTGTCGTCGATGAACGTGGTGATCGACAGCGCCGAGACGTCGAGCAGCTCGCGCAGCTCGGCCGGGTCGCCGGTCAGCTCGAAGCAGATCTCCATCCACCGCCGCCAGGCCACGCCCTGCGCCGTCCGGTAGGCGTCCAGCCCGCTCTGGTCCAGCCCGCGGCGGACCAGGTCACGGGCGGCCTCCAGCACCTCCCCGCCGGTGTTGGCCGGCACCCGCCGGCCCGGGTGCTGCACGTTGGCCGCCGCCCAGTGCAGGAGGTTGGCCAGGTTGGCCCGGCGGGTGGCGGCGGCGAGCACGGGGTCCTCGGCGACCGGGCGCATCCGCTCGGTGCCCAGGGACGCCCGGTGCAGCTCCTCGATCCAGTCGGCGCGGGGGTCCAGCGCCACCTCCGCGCCCCGCCGGAACAGCTCCCGGGTGCGGGGCGAGACGGACGGCCACTCGACGTTCCCTGCAGCACTCTGCACCGCATCAGTATCGGATCGGTGCACTTCGTCGTTGCACCGGGTGACCGGGACCACGCAGTGTCGTATGCCGCCGCACCCGTGTCCCGAGGACGGAGCACCGCATTGACCACCACGCAGACGCCGGTCGAGCACCTCGACGTGCTGATCGTCGGCGCCGGGATCTCCGGCATCGGCGCCGGCCGGTACCTGACCACCGAGCTGCCCGCGAAGAGCTTCGCGATCCTGGAGGCGCGCGGCGCCTCCGGCGGCACGTGGGACCTGTTCCGCTACCCCGGCATCCGCTCGGACTCCGACCTGTCCACCTTCGGCTACGAGTTCAAGCCGTGGCGGGACCGCCAGTCGATCGCCGACGCCCCGAAGATCCTGGCCTACCTGCGCGAGACCGCCACCGAGAACGGCCTGGACGAGAAGATCCGCTACCACCACCGGGTGCTGGCGGTGGCGTGGTCCGGCGAGGACGCGCGGTGGACGGTCGACGTCGAGCGCACCGACACCGGTGAGCGGCTGCAGCTGACCGCGGGCTGGGTGTTCTGCGCCGGCGGCTACTACCGCTACGACGAGGGCTTCACCCCGGCCTTCGAGGGCCGCGACCGCTTCCGCGGCGAGATCGTCCACCCGCAGGCCTGGCCCGAGGACCTCGACCTCACCGGCAAGCGGGTCGTCGTCGTCGGCTCCGGCGCCACCGCCGTGACGATCGTGCCGGCCATCGCCGGCACCGCCGCGTCGGTGACGATGCTGCAGCGCACCCCCACCTACGTGCTGCCGGTGCCGCGCGAGGACAAGGTGGCCGCGCTGCTGCGGAAGTGGTTCGGCGACGAGCGCGGCTACGCGCTGACCCGCCGCAAGAACATCGCCCAGCAGCGGGCGATCTGGAGCTTCTGCCAGAAGCACCCGAAGGCCGCCCGCAAGGTGATCCGCTGGGTCAACACCAAGCAGCTGCCCGAGGGCTTCGACGTCGACACGCACTTCAACCCGCCGTACGACCCGTGGGACCAGCGGCTGTGCGCCGTCCCCAACGGCGACCTGTTCCGCGCCATCCGCGAGGGCAAGGCCGACGTCGTCACCGACCGGGTCGTCGCCTTCGACGAGACCGGCATCCAGCTCGCCTCCGGCCGGCACCTGGACGCCGACGTGATCGTGACCGCGACCGGGCTGAACGTGCAGGCCTTCGGCGGCGTCGCGATCACCGTCGACGGCGCGCCGGTGACGCTGTCGGAGACGGTCTCCTACAAGGGGATGATGCTGTCCGGGGTGCCGAACCTCGCCTACGCGATCGGCTACACCAACTCGTCCTGGACGCTGAAGGTCGGCCTGCTCTGCGAGCACTTCGTCCGGCTGCTGCGGCACATGGACGAGCGCGGCCTGGACACCGCGCGGCCGGTGCCGGCCGACCCGGACATGCCCACCCGGCCCTTCCTCGACTTCGCCGCCGGCTACATCCAGCGCGCCGTCGGCCGGCTGCCGCGGCAGGGCGACCGGATGCCGTGGCTGACGTCGATGGACTACCACTCCGACGTCAAGCTGCTCCGGGCCGACAGCGTCGTCGACCCCGAGCTCCGGCTCACCCGCGCGGCCGACCGCGTGACCGCCGCCGAGGCGGTGCCCGCGTGACCGCCGCCGAGGCGCCGGCCCGCCCGGCGGCCGCCGACGAGGACCGCTTCGCCGACCTGCCGGCCGGCCCGCGGATCTGCTACCGCGTCGACGGCCCGGCCGACGGCGAGCCGCTGGTGCTCGTCGCGGGCCTCGGGCTGGACCTGACCTCGTGGCCGCGGCGGATGGTCGACGGGTTCGCCGGCCGCGGCTTCCGGGTGGTCCGGCTGGACAACCGCGACGCCGGCCGGTCCGGCCGGATCGCCACCCCGCCGCCGGGCCGCGCGCGGCAGCTGCTGGCCCGGCCCCGGCCGGACGCCTACGACCTCACCGACATGGCCGCCGACACCGTCGGCGTGCTCGACCACCTCGGCCTCGGCCGGGTGCACCTGGTGGGCATGTCGATGGGCGGGATGATCGCCCAGGTGGTCGCGGCCCGGCACCCGCACCGGGTGGCCAGCCTGACCTCGATCTTCTCGACCACCGGGTCGCGCCGGGTCGGGCAGCCGGCCCGCTCCACGGTCCTGCGGCTGGCGAAGGCCGCGCCGCGCGGCGTCGAGGAGTCGGTCGAGCGGCACCTGGCGATGCTCGGCCACATCGGCGGCCCCGGCTTCCCGCCCGACGACGACCTCGAGCGCGCCTGGGCGGCCGCGGTGTGGGAGCGCGGCGGCGGCGACCGCTCGCAGGAGGTGGCCCGCCAGATCGGCGCCATCCAGGCCTCCGGCGACCGCACCGCCGACCTGGCGCGGATCACCGCGCCGACGCTGGTCGTGCACGGCGACGTCGACCGGATGGTCCACCCCAGCGGCGGGCGGGCCACCGCGGACGCGATCGCCGGCGCCCGGCACGTCGAGATCCCCGGCATGGGCCACCACCTCGCGCCGGGCGTCGTCGACCGGCTCGTGGAGCTCACCACCGACCTCGCCCGGTCCGCGGGCGCCGACCTCCCAGGGGAGAACCGATGAGCAGCGTGCGCGGCAAGGTCGCCGTCGTCACCGGCGCCGGGTCCGGCATCGGCCGGCAGCTGGCCTTCGAGCTGGCGAAGCGGGGGGCGCGGCTGGCGCTGTCCGACGTCGACGAGCTGGGCCTGGGCCAGACCGCCGACCGGGCGAAGGCGCTGGGCGCGGAGGTGCACACCGCGCGGCTCGACGTCAGCGACCGGGACGCCGTGATCGCCTACGCCGACGCGGTGGCCGCGCACTTCGGCGTGGTGCACCAGGTCTACAACAACGCCGGCGTCTCCGGTGGCGGCCGCTCGGTGCTCGACACCGACTGGGAGACCTACGACCGCACCCTCGGGGTCAACCTCTTCGGCGTCGTCAACGGCACCAAGGCGTTCCTGCCGCACCTGGTCGCCTCCGGCGACGGGCACGTCGTCAACGTCTCCAGCCTCAACGGGTTCATGGCCCAGCCCACCCTGTCGGCGTACTGCGCGAGCAAGTTCGCCGTCCGCGGGTTCACCGAGGTCGTGCGCACCGAGATGATCGCCGGCGGGCACCCGGTGCAGGTCACCGTCGTCCACCCGGGCGGGGTGAAGACCAACATCGCGTCGGCGACGGTGGCCGAGGCGCAGGCGCAGGGCCTCGAGCTCTCCCCCGCGGAGCTGGCCCGCAACCGCGTCTACAACGAGAAGCTGCTGACGATGCCCGCCGAGCAGGCGGCGCGGATCGTCGTCGACGGCGTCGAGGCCGGGAAGCCGCGGGTGCGGGTCGGGAAGGACGCCGTCCTGGTCGACCGGCTGGTCCGGCTGTTGCCGGCCCGCTACCCGGTGCTGTCGGCCTGGTACGACCGCAAGCTGTTCGGGCGCGCCTGAGCCCGGGGCCCCGGCCGCCGCCCGGCGGCCGGGGCCCACCCCGTGTTCCGGTCCTCGGCACCCACGGTGCGCAGGTGCCGAGGAGCGGTCAGGGCGTACCGGGGTCGAGCGTCGGCCACCGGTCGACGGCCCACGCGAGCCAGGTCGACCGACCCGGTGGCGGGCTCGGGACGTCCTCCCCCGCGATCTCGGCGGCATCGGGCGCCTGGAACCGGTCACGCCACGAGAGGACGTCGTCCTCGGGCATCGGGAACGTCGCACGGGGGGTCGTGGCCCGACGGTGCGCGATACGCGCGAGCTGGGTGGCCGGGTCGACCGGCAGGTACACCACCTGGGACTGCGCCCCGGCTCCGGCGGCCAGCCAGCGCAGTGCCGACCGCTCGTCTCGGCTCCAGAGTCCGAAGTCGAGGACCACGCTGGTCCCCAGGGTCAGCGCGCGGAGCGCCACCGTGATCAGCCGGCCCTCCAGGACGTCGCGCTTGCCGTCGGCCGTCAGCGACGTACCGAACAGGGGGAGGTGCCACTCGTCCGGGGTCAGCCGCAGCGCGCGGTGCGACGCCGCCAGCTCCCGGGCCCTGCTCGTCTTGCCGGAGCCCGGGAGGCCGACCATCAGGAAGAGCGTGGTGACGGCGGGTCCGGGGGGCGGTCCGGACTCCTCGTGCTCGTGCGCGTGCATGCGGGGCTCCTGGTTGCCGGCAGGTGCCGGGCGACGCGACGTGGCCACCCGGCGGAGAGCCTGGCGGCGCGGGACCGGGGGAGGTACCTCCGGCCGTCCCGGCGCCGTCAGTGGGAACGGCCGGGACGGGTCACGGGGGCGCACGCAGACACGGCACCGACCGTACCGACGGCCGGACGCTCGCCGTGCCCGGCCGCCCGCTCACCGCCGCTCGCCAGGGACACCGGGTCAGAGCCACACGCCGGGCAGGACCCGCCAGATCCGGTCGAGGTCGGTCACGCCCGGCTCCTCGCCGTTGCAGGTGACCGCCACCGCGGTGTGCCGGTCCGCCGACACGCGGAAGGCGCTGCGGAACCCGGCCCAGCTGCCGCCGTGCTCGAGGTCCCCGGCCCGCATGACGAAGACGCCCGCGGCGTAGTCCCGCGCCGCGTCGACCGGGGCGGGGTCGGCGAGCCGGGCCGCGAGCATGGCCTCGCCCCCGAGCCGGCCTTCGCGGTACTCGTCGGCCCAGCGCACCAGCTCCGACGGCGTCGCCCGGACGGCGCCGTCGCCCACCTGCTCGAACCGCGAGCCGGCCGGCCGCCACGGTCCGGTGGCGGTGTCCTTGACGTGACCGCGCGCCGAGGCCGGGTCGGTGGTGTCCGGGGACGCCGCGGAGGGGTCGACCGCGAGGGCGAGGCCGAGGGGCTCGAAGACGCGGGTGCGGAGGAACTCCGGCAGGGGCTGCCCGGACGCCGCCCGGACCACCTCGGCCAGCAGCACGTAGTTGGAGTTCGAGTAGGCGAAGCCCTCCGCCGGCGGCAGCTCCGCGTGGGCGGCGATCGCCGCGACCGCCTGCTCCTGCGTCGTCCGGTCGGTGAGCGCGATCCCGGCCGCCTCGAAGTCGGCGAGGTAGTCGGGGATGCCGCTGGTGTGGTGCACCAGCTGGTCGAGGGTGACCTCGTCCGCCCAGGCCGGGAGGTCCGGCAGCCACCGGGACACCGGGTCACCCAGCGACAGCACGCCGTCCTGCTGGAGCAGCAGCACCGCCGTGGCGGTGAACTGCTTGGCCACCGAGCCGACGTCGAAGGTGGTGTCCGTCGTGAGCGGGCGTCCGGTCGTCGTGTCGGCCACACCCCGGGCCGCGGCCCAGACCACCTCGCCGTCGCTCCCCACCGCCGCGGAGCAGCCCGGCTCGTCGGCCGCGAGGACCTCCTCGAGCAGTGCCTCGCTGCGGGCGACCTGCTCCTCGAGCGCGGCCGCGGTCGCCGGTGCGGCCTCGTCCCCACCCGTGCCGGCGGAGGAGGTGCACGCCGCGAGGACACCGGCAGCGGCCACGAGGGCCGCGACCCTCAGGAGCGGTGGAGCCCCCGGGGCTGCGGGGCCAGGCGCCAGCCGGCCGCGCCGGTGAGGGCGATCGCGGCCGCGACGGCGACGTACAGCCAGGCCGCCGGCCGCTCCCACGCGACGTCGCCGCGGTGCAGCACGACGACCACGAGCTCCAGGACGCCGAACACGGTGTAGGCGATCGTCGCGGTGCGCAGCCGCTCGAGGTCCCCGGCCAGCGCGGCCAGGGCGGTGGCGACGCCGAAGGCGACCAGCCAGGCGCCCACCACCCGCGCGGTGAGCGGGGTGAGCGTCCAGGGCCACAGCGTCGCCGCCGACGACGGCGCGACCGAGATCGCGGCGCCCACGGCCAGCAGCACCACCGACTCCACCGCCAGCGCCGTCCGCAGGACCACCGGCACCGGCCGGGTCCGCGGCGGGTCGGTCCCCGGCGCCCGCTCCTGGACCGGCAGGACGACGAGCATCGCCAGCGGTATGACCACGTAGACGGCGGTCCAGAACCAGGCGGCGCCGCGGGCGAGCAGCGGCGCCGCGGCGAACTCGGCCTGGAAGTGGAACCGGTCGACGTGCACCAGCGTGGCGACCAGCGTGAGCACGGTGAACACCAGGATGGTGAGCACCGGCACCCGGCTGTGCGCCCACACCGGGTCGCGCAGCGACAGCACCACCAGGGTGAAGCCGGCCGCGTAGCCCGCGCCGAGGAAGGCCGCGGTCGCCGGCGGCTGGATGGTCCACGCGAAGCTCTCGCTGGTCCGCGTCGACAGGACGAACAGCGCGACGAAGCCCAGCGCGGTGAGCACGCTGAAGGCCAGGAGCAGCGCCCGCATGGCCGGCAGCAGCTCGCGCCGCCCGGTCGCGGGCCGCACGGCCGTGGGGACAGGGTCCACCGCGGACCTCCGTGGTTCCTCGGCCCCCGTGCGGGCCCCATTGGAGCACCGGCCGTCCGGCACTGTCACCGGACTTCCGCCCCCGTCCGGTACCGCCCTCGGGACCTACGCCTCTACGGCGCGGCGGCCCGTCCTGCGGATGCTCGGACCCGGCAGTGCACCCAGCGGTGCTCGACGCGTGCAGCGAGGCGGGTCCCCATGACGCCACCGCTCCCCGGTCCCCCGGGCGGCCGGGCATGACCGCCGGGGTGGCGCTCTCGGCCGAGACCCGGCTCGCGCGCCTGCTGGAGCGGCTGCTCACCGCCGCCGAGGCGTCGCTGGCCGCCGGCGACCTGGAGCCCGCGCGCACCACGGCCGAGGAGGTGCGCGCCGTCGACCCCGACAACCGGCGCGCCGCGCTCGTCCTGCAGCGGGTCGCCGGCCGCCAGGTCGGCCCGGCCGGCGAGCGGGCCCTCATGACCCTGCTGTTCTCCGACCTGGTCGGGTCCACGCTGCTGTCCGAGCAGGTGGAGCCCGAGCAGCTGCGGGACCTGTTCGCCTTCTACCGGGCGGCGGCGCGCGAGGCCGTCGACCGGTACGGCGGCACCCTCATGCACTACTCCGGCGACGGGATCCTCGCCGGCTTCGGCCACCCGGTCCCGCACGAGGACGACGCCCGCCGGGCGGTGCTCGCGGGCCTGGACCTGGTGGTGGCGCTGCACGACGCCCGCGCGCGGCTGACCGACCGGTTCGGCGTGGCCCTGGACGTCCGGGTCGGGATCCACACCGGCCGGGTGGTGGTCACCGACCTGGTCGACGACGGCGCCGTCGCCGAGCGGGACTCCGTCGTCGGCCTGGTGCCCAACCTCGCCGCGCGGGTCCAGCAGACCGCCGACCCCGGCACGGTGGTGATCAGCGACGTCACCCAGCAGCTGGTCGACGCCGACTTCTACCTGCAGTCCCTGGGCGAGCGCGGGCTCAAGGGGATCAGCCGCCCGGTCGAGGTGTTCCGCGTCGACCGGCCCCGCTACGCCGCGGCCCGCTTCCAGTCCGAGCGGTACCGCAAGGCCGGGCTCGTCGGCCGGGACGAGCCCCGCGCCCGCCTGCTGGCGGCCTGGGACGCCGTGCGGCGGGGCGACACCGGCGCCGCGTTCCTCGTCGTCGGCGAGCCGGGCATCGGCAAGTCGCGGCTGGCGGCGGAGGTCCTCGACCGGGTGGAGGCCAGCGGCGGCCGGGTGGTCGGCGCCGCCTGCCTGCCCTACCACGCCAACGTCTCGCTCTGGCCGATCGCGCGGATGATCGAGCGCCTGGTGAGCCGGGCGGGCGAGGGCGGGGACCGGCTGCGCCCGCTGGTCGCCCACCTGGAGTCCCTCGGGCTGGACCCGGCGGTCGTCGTCCCGCTGATCGGCCCGCTGGCCGGGCTGCCCCCGACACCGGAGTTCCCGGCGCCCGAGCTGGACCCGGGTGCCCTCCTCGACGAGACCCTCGACCGGCTCGTCGACTGGATGGCGGCGGCCGCCGTCCGGCGGCCGCACCTGCTCGTGGCCGAGGACCTGCACTGGGCCGACCCCTCCACCGTCGACCTGCTGGGCCGCCTCGCCGCGCGCCGCCCGGCGGGCCTGCTGCTGCTCACCACCAGCCGCGACGAGACCGCGGTCCCGTGGCGGGACGCCGCCCGCGTGGTCCCGCTCGGCCGGCTCGACGACCGGGCCGCCGACCGGCTGGTCGGCAACCTCACGGCCGGCCGGGACCTCGACGACGCGGTGCGGGCGGCGATCGTCGAGCACGCCGAGGGGATCCCGCTGTTCGTCGAGGAGCTCACCCGCTCCGGCATGGAGGCGCGGCGCTCGGAGCCGATCCCGCTGCGGCTGCAGGAGCTGCTGACCTGGCGGCTCAAGGCGCCGGGGGTCGACCTGCGGGTGGTCCAGGCCGCCGCCACGATCGGGCCCACCTTCGACCCGGCGACCGTCGCCGCGGCGGTGGGCGACCCGGACGTCGTGGCCGAGCAGATGACGGTGCTCGCCGACCTCGGCGTCGTCGAGCCGGCGGGGCTGGCGACGGGCGCCTACCGGTTCCGGCACGCGCTGATGCGCGACGCCGCGTACGAGACCCAGGTGCTCGACGTGCGCCGCCGCACCCACGCCGCCGTGGCCGAGGCGCTGGCCGCCCGCGGTGCCGAGCCGGCACTGGTCGCCCAGCACCTGGACCTGGCGAGCGCGACGCTGCCCGCGGTGGCCCGGTACGTCGAGGCCGCGCGGGCCGAGCAGGACCGTGGCGCGCACGCCGAGGCCGCGCGGCTGCTCACCCGGGCGCTGGAGCTGGTGGAACCCCTGCCCCCGTCCGACGACCGCGACGTGGCCGAGCTGGGCGCCCGGATGCTGCGCGGCCTGTCCACGAGCGCGATGCGCGGCTACGCCGCACCCGAGGTCGAGGCCGACCACCGGCGGGCGCAGGAGCTCGCCACCCGGCTCGGGCGCCCCGAGGCGCTGCCCGCTCTCATCGCGATCTGGGCCTACTGGTACGCCAGCGGCCGGCTGACCACGGCCCGAGGCGTGCTGGACCAGCTCACCGCGATGGCCCGGGAGTCCGCCTTCGCGGCCTTCGGGCCAGAGGTGGCGGCGGTGACCGGGATCCACGAGTTCGCCCGTGGCCACCTCGTGTCCGCACAGGAGCACCTGGAGCGGGCTGTGGCCGGCTTCTGCGCCCGGCCGGCCGAGGAGCGGGTCACGCCGCTGTGGCCTCTGCCCAACGACCCGCTCGCCGGTGTGCTGGCCGCGCACGCCCTCGTGAGCACCGCGCGCGGCGAGCTCGAGGAGGCCGGGCGCCGGGAGCGGGAGGCCTTCCGACGGGCCGAGGAGGTCGGCTCCCCGCGCGCCCCGTCCAGCCTCGCCTTCCTCCACGTCTATGGCTCCTGGATGCGGCACTTCCTCGGGGACGACGCCGGGGCCGCTCGGGCCGGGGCGGCGGCCGCCGCCATCGGCGACGAGCACGGGCTCGCGCTCTGGTCGGCGTACGGCGCCGCGTACGCCGGCACCGACGTCCCTGGGGGACCGCCGGACCGGGCGTTCCTCGAGCGGATCCTCGCGGCCCTGGACCTCATGGGGTTCCGGTCCTTCCTCGCCTTCCACCTCGCCCGGCTGGCGCGTCTGGACGCGGCGGCCGGTGACCCGGACCGGGCCGACGAGCACCTGGCCGAGGCGTTCACCGTCGCCCGGGAGAGCGGTGAAGAGATCCACCTGCCCGAGCTGCTCCGCCAGCGCGCGCACGTCGTGCTGGCGCGCGGCGGGGACCCCGCGGATGCGGCGGCCGACCTGACCCAGGCACTGTGGATCGCGACCGGGCAGGGCGCCCGGCTGTCCCGGCTGCGCGCCGCCCTCGACCTCGCCGGCCTCCCGGCGGAGGGGCGGCCGGAGGACTGGCGGACCCTCCTCGCCGAGGCGCGCGCGGACCTGCCGGCCACGACGGCGACCCCGGAGACGGCCGCGGCCGACGCGCTGCTGGCCGGCCGGCCGGCGCTCAGCGGCGGCGCGGGAGCACCACCCGGGCGCGGGTGACGCCGTCCTCGGAGGTCAGCGTCAGCCGGCCGCGGTGCTTCTGGGCGACCACCGCCAGTGACGTCGCCAGGCCCAGCCCGGTGCCCTGGCCGACCGGCTTGGTGGTGAAGAACGGGTCGAAGGCGCGGGCGAGCACCTCCGGGGGCACCGGCGGGCCGGTGTCCTCCACGTCGACCACCACGGCGTCGTCCTCCCCGCGGGTCCGCACCGTCACGGTGCCGCCGGGGTCCACCGCGGCGAGCGCGTTGTCGAGCAGGTTGGTCCACACCAGCGCCAGGTCCGCGGCCCAGCCCTGCACCGTCTGCGGCCGCGGGTCGAGGTCCTCGACCACCCGGACGCCGGGGGGCACCGCGTGGCGCAGCAGCACCAGCGCCTGCTCCAGGCTCGCGTGCACGTCGACGTCGGCCAGCGACTGGTCGGAGGAGTAGGCCAGCGGGCGCACCCCGGAGACGATCCGGGACAGCTGGTCGGCCCCGGCCGCGACCTCCTCCAGCAGGGCGG
Organism: Geodermatophilus sp. SYSU D01180; assembly: GCF_054050415.1. Taxonomy (NCBI): domain Bacteria; kingdom Bacillati; phylum Actinomycetota; class Actinomycetes; order Geodermatophilales; family Geodermatophilaceae; genus Geodermatophilus; species Geodermatophilus sp. SYSU D01180. The sequence goes on from NZ_JBJGZH010000002.1 coordinate 144,310, forward strand.
CGACCTCGGCCGAGCGGGCCAGCCCGCGCACCGCCCGGCCGCGCCCGGCGGCCGGCAGCGCGGCCAGCGCGCCGGCCAGGCCGGCCGGGTCGACGCCCAGCCGCACCAGGTCGGGGGCGACCGCCCAGCCTCGGTCGACACCCGCCGCGGCGAGGACGTCGGCGAGCGCCCGCTCGGCGTCCCCGCGCGCCAGCGGGTCGTCCGGGACGGGCACCGCGCCGGCGAGCGCGCGCAGCGGGGCGTCGGGGTCGTCGTCGCCGGACAGCAGGGTCCGCAGCCGGGCGACGCCGCGCTGGACGGCGGCCGCCGGGTTGTTGAGCTCGTGCAGCAGGCCCGCCGACAGCGCGCCGAGCGCGGCCATCCGCTCGTGCTGGCGGACCAGGCCCTCCTCGCGGTCCAGCCGGCGGGTGGCGGCCAGCAGCATCGCCCGGGCCGACGCGGGGTGGGTGAGCAGCCGGTCCAGCGCGTCGGCGCCGATCCGCTGGACGCGGGCGGGGGTCCGCGCCCGCACGGTGGCCGAGCGCGGCCGGCGGTGGGCCAGCCCGAGCTCGCCGACCAGGTCGCCGGCGCCGCACACGTTGAGCAGCACCTCGGAGCCGCCGACCTCCCGGCTGACCTCGAGGTCGCCCTCCAGCACGACGTACATGGCCTCCGGCGGCGAGCCCTCGGCCATGAGCACCTCGCCGGCGGCCAGGTCGACGCCGCGGCTGGCCCTGGCCAGCGCGGCGACGTCGTCCTCCGGGAGGTGCTCGAACAGCCGCGAGTGCCGCAGCGCGGCCGCGACACCCTCGTCCGCGGCGACGGTCACCGCGCGCCCAGCCGCTGGTGGGCGAAGCGGACCGCCATCGCGCCCTCCCCCACGGCCGCGGCGATCCGGTTGCCCGACCCGTGCCGCACGTCGCCGGCGGCGAACACCCCGGGCACCGACGTCTCCAGCGGCAGCGGCGGGGTCGACAGCGGCCACTCCGGCGCCCAGGTGCCGACGTCCATGCCGGTGAGCACGAACCCCCCGTCGTCGCGGCGGACCAGGTCGCCGAGCCACGCGGTGCGGGGCGCCTGCCCGATGAAGACGAACAGCGCGTCGGCGGCCACCTCGCGCTCCGCGGTGCCGGTCCGCAGCCGCAGCCCCTCCAGCCGCCGCGTGCCCAGCGCCCCGGCCACCTCGGTGTGGTACTCGACCGCGACCTTCTCCGAGGCGGCCAGCCGGTCGACCAGGTAGCGGGACATGGAGGCGGCGAGGTCCCCGCCGCGGACCAGCAGCGTCACCGACGAGGCGAACGTGGCGAGGAACAGCGCGGCCTGCCCGGCGGAGTTGCCGGCGCCGACGACGAAGACGTGGCCGCCCGAGTGGTCCACGCCCTCGGCCCGCCCGGCGCCGTAGTAGACGCCGACGCCGGTGAGCCCGGCGGCGCCGGGGACGTCGAGGGTGCGGTACTCGACGCCGGTGGCGATGATCAGCGTGCCGGCACTGACCTCCCCGCCGTCGTCCAGGCGCACCACCGTGTACGGGTCGGCCCGGCGGACACCGACCACCTCCGCGGGCACGAGGATCTCGGCGCCGAAGCGGACGGCCTGCTCGCGGGCGCGCAGCGTGAGGTCGGCGCCGGAGAGCCCGACCGGGAAGCCGAGGTAGTTCTCGATCCGGCTGCTCGTGCCCGCCTGCCCGCCGGGCGCGCTGCACTCCAGCACCAGCGTGGCCAGGCCCTCGGAGGCGCCGTAGACCGCGGCGGCCAGCCCGGCCGGCCCGGCGCCCACCACCACGAGGTCGTAGGCCGCGCGCTCGGCCCGCGCCCGCAGCCCGATCCGCGCGCCGACCTCGTGCAGGTCCGGCCGCACGAGCACCTCGCCGTCGTCGAGCACGAGCGCCGGCAGCGAGCCGGCGTCGATGCCGGCCACCTCGAGCAGCTCCCGGGCCTGCGGGTCGGTCTCGACGTCGAGCCACCGGTAGGGCACCAGGTTGCGGGTGAGGAACTCGCGGACCGCGTGGCTGGCCTGCGACCAGCGGTCGCCGACCAGGCGCAGGTTGGCCACCGGCGGCGGCCGGCGCCAGGTCTGCAGCAGGTCGTCGAGCACCGGGTAGAGCCGCTCCTCCGGCGGGTCCCAGGGCTTGAGCAGGTAGTGCTGGACGTCGGCGTCGTTGATCGCCTTGATCGCGGCGTCGGTGTCGGCGTAGGCGGTGAGCAGCACCCGCCGGGCGTCCGGGTAGAGCCGCCGGCTGGCGGCCAGCAGCTCGACGCCGCTCATCCCGGGCATCCGCTGGTCGACCAGCAGCAGCGCCACCGGCTCCTCGCGCAGCCGCAGCCGGCGCAGCAGGTCCAGCGCCTGGTCCCCGGAGGACGCCGCGTACACCTGGTACTGCTCGCCGTAGCGCTCCCGCAGGTCGCGCTCGACGGCGGCCAGCACCGGGCCGTCGTCGTCGACGGCGAGCAGGGCGGGCCGGCTCACCACGCGACCCGCGGGGCTCGGCTGTGCGCGCGGCGGCTGGTGACCGGGCCGGACGGAGCGTCCACGGGCCCACCTCCCGGCGGAGTGGCTGGCGGCCGTAGGCGCGGAGTCTAGGAGGCCCGCCGGTGCCCGAACAGCGCTCCGGCCGTCCGGTCAGGTGACGGTGAACGTGCCGTGCATGCTCGGGTGCGGATCGCACAGGTAGCGGTACTCGCCCGGCTGGAGGTCGAGGACCCAGACGGTCTCGCCGGTGTCGCGCACGCCGGTCTTCTCGTCGACCGCGCCGTCCCCGCCGTCGAGGTGGAAGTCGTGGACGTCGCTGTGGTCGGTGACGACGACGTTGTACTCACCGGCCGGCAGCTCGGTCACCGGCCTGCCCTCCTCGTCGATCAGCGCGATCTCGAAGGCGTCCGGCGAGTCCTCGGTCCCGACGCTGCCCTGCAGCGTCGGCGCGCCGGCCACCGTGGTGGGCGCGGCCTCCGCGTCGTCGCCCCCGGAGCCGCCGCACGCGGCCACGAGGAGGAGCGCCGCCAGGGGGGCTGCTGCTGGAGCTCTCATCGCCATCACCGGGCACCCCGCTCCGGCACCGGGGCGGTCCTGCGTCCCGACGTGGTGCCGCAGCAGGGGAACGGTAGTACGCCCGCGCCCGTCCGAGGGGACGTCGCCGTCCGCTCTCCGCCCCCGCCCCGCGGGCCACACTGTGGCCCGCCGTCAGCCCTGCCCCGGACGTGCGGAGGAGCCAGCGATGCCCGGTCCCGGAGCGCCCCGGACGGGCGGCCCGGCGGCGCCGGTGGCCGAGGCGCCTCCCCCGGCGCCGGCGGCCGCGCCGCCCGCACCCCGGGGCGCGGACCCCTCCGAGGAGGAGGTCACCGGCTACGCGCGGTCCCCCAGCGACGTGCTGCGCACCGCGGTCCTCGCCTCGGTCGCGCTGCTGCTGGTCCTGGTCGCCGCGTGGTCGCGCGAGGCGGCGGCCGCGCTCGACGCCGACCTGGTGGCGCGGCTGTCCGCGGCCGCCCCGGCCCTGGAGCGGTTGCTGACCGGGGCGGTGACCGCGCTGGTGGCGGTCTCGCTCGCCGCGGCGTGGACCGCTCCGCTGCTGCTCCGCCGCCCCCGGCTCCTCGGCTACCTGCTCGCCGGCGGCGCCGCCGCGGTGGGCCTGGCCCGCGCGGCGGCCTGGGCCCTGGGCGGGCAGCCGGGCGACCTGCGCGGCGCGCTCGGGGCGGACGGGCCGGCCGTGGCCGCGGCATCGTTCGTGGTGCTGGCGCCGTTCGTGTCCCGGCGGTGGAGGCGGGCCGGGGCGCTGGTCCTCGCGGTCACCGCACTGCTGCAGCTCCTCGCGCCCCGGGCGTTCCCGGCCACCCTCGCCGTGTCGCTGGTGCTCGGCGCCGCGGCCGGCTCCGCGACGCTGCTGGCGTTCGGCCGTCCCGTGGCCCGGCCGACGCGGGGTGCCGTGGCCGCGGCCCTGGCCGGCAGCGGGCTGGACCCGGTGGAGGTGGCGCCGGCCGTGGTCGACGCCCGCGGCTCGGTGCCCTGGACCGCGCGGCTGCGCGACGGGGACCGCGTGTTCGCCAAGGTGATGGGTGCGGAGAACCGGGCGGCGGACCTGCTGTTCCGCGCCTACCGGTTCCTCCGGCTGAAGGACGTCGGCGACGAGCGCCCGTTCTCCTCGCTCCGCCGCACCGTGGAGCACGAGGCGATGGTGTCGCTGCTGGTCCGCGACGCGGGCGGCCGGACCCCGCGCCTCCGCACGATCGCGCCGGTCGGCCGGGACTCGTGGCTGCTGTCCTACGACCTCGTCGACGGCGCGACGCTGGACCGCGTGCCCGACGCGGCCGTGACCGAGCGGGTGCTGCGCGGCGTCTGGGAGCAGGTGGCGGTGCTCCGCCGGCACGGGGTGGCCCACCGCGACCTGCGCCGGGCCAACGTGCTGCTCGACCCGTCGGGCACGCCGTGGCTGATCGACTGGGGGTTCAGCGAGGTCGCCGCGGCGCCCGCGCTGCTGGACGCGGACGTGGCCCAGCTGCTCGTCGCCCTCGCGCTGCAGGCCGGGGTGGGACCGGCCGTGGACACCGCGGTCGCCGTGCTGGGGCCGGACGCGGTGGCCGCGGCGCTGCCCCGGCTGCAGCCGGACTCGCTCAGCGGCGCCACGCGCGACGCGCTCCGGCGCGACCGGCACCTAGCGGCCCGGCTGCGCGCCGCGGTCAGCGAGCGGTGCGGCGTCCCGGAGCCCAGGCTGGTGGACCTGGAGCGCGTCCGGCCCCGGACGCTGCTCCTCGTCGGCGTGCTGGCCCTCGCCTGCTACCTGCTCCTCCCCCAGCTCGGCGACGTCGCCGGCATGGCCGAGCGCGTGCGGGACGCCGACTGGACGTGGGTGCCGCCGGTCCTCGTGGCGTCGCTGCTGACGTACGTGGGCGCCGCGGCGAGCCTCGCGGGGGCGGTGGCGGTGCGGCTGCGGCCGCTCCCGACCCTCCTCGCCCAGCTGGCCTCCTCGTTCGCCGGCCGGCTGGTGCCCGCCGGGCTGGGCGGGATGGCGTTGAACGTGCGGTACCTGCAGCGGTGCGGACTCGACGTCGCGGTCGCCTCGTCCGGCGTCGGGCTCAGCTACGCGGCCGGGAGCGTCGTCCACGTGGTGCTGCTGCTGGTGTTCGGGATCTGGGCCGGCCGCTCGCTGCCCGACCTCGCCCGGCCGGTGGAGTCGCCGGCCGTCGTGTGGGGCGCCCTCGCGGTGCTCGCCGTCACCGTCGCCGCCGCGGCGGTCCCGGCCGTCCGGCGGTTCACGGCCGCGCGGCTGGTGCCGCCGCTGCGCCGCTCGGTCCACGGCCTGGCCGGGGCGCTGCGCAGCCCCGGCCGGGTGGTGCTGCTGCTGGGCGGGTCGGCGCTGACCACGCTCGGCTACGCGGCCTGCCTCTACCTGTCCACGCGGGCGCTGGGCGGCGACGTGGGCCCGGTCGCCGTGGGCGCGGTCTACCTCGCCGGCGCCGCCGTCGCCGCGGCCGCGCCGACGCCCGGCGGTCTCGGCGCCCTCGAGGCCGCGCTCATCGCAGGGCTCGTCGGCGTCGGGATGGACCACACGGTCGCCGTCCCCGCCGTGTTCCTCTACCGGATCGCCACGTTCTGGCTGCCGATCCTGCCCGGCTGGGCCGCCTTCGCCTGGCTCCGCCGGGAGCACGAGGTGTAGGGCCTCAGAGGCCGAGCGCGCCGGAGGCCGGGTCGGCCCAGCGGCTGGAGTCGTCGTAGGTGCGGACGACGAGCGAGCGCCACCGGCCGGTGCGGCTGATCTCCTTCTCCGGCACGCCGCGGGCGTAGGCGGTGGTGGCGAAGCCGCGGCGCAGCGAGTGCGGGGACAGCCCCTCGGTGGGGACCCCGGCCCGCTCGGCGGCGCGCTCCAGGACCAGGTCGACGCTGCGGGTGGTCAGCGCGCCGGCGCCCAGCCGCGCGGTCCGCCCCTTGCCCACCGACCGGAACAGCGGGCCGGAGGTGACGCCCTGCGCGGCCAGGGCGGCCAGCCACGCCCGGGCGGCACGCACCGGGCAGGTGGCCGCGCGGACGCCGGGCGCGAGGGCGAGGGTCTCCCCCGCGCCCTCCTGGTCGGTCTTGGAGTACCGGAGGAGGACGTCGAGGCCGCCGTGCCCGGCCGGGGTCAGGTCCTCGATCCGCAGCCCGACCAGGTCGGAGGCGCGCAGGCCCAGCGCATAGCCGACGAGGACCAGCGCCCGGTCGCGAACGCCCGCGAGGCTGTCGGGCAGGTCCTCGACCAGCGCCCGGACGGTCGCGGTGTCCAGCGCGCGGGCCCGCCGCGGCCGGACGCCGGCGCGGGCGGCGGTGCGGCGGATGCCGGAGAGCGTGCGGCGCACCCCCTCGCTGTCACCGGGCGGGAGGTGCCCTGCGGTGCGCGAGGCGTCGTTGAGCGCGGACAGCCGGCGGGCGACGTAGCGCGGGCTGTGCCCGGCGTCGGCCATGGCGGCGAGCCAGGCGGCGACGGCGAGCGGGTCGGCCGGCAGCGCGGACGGCAGCGACCGGCCGCGGCACCACTCGGCCCAGGCGGCGAGGTCGCGCGTGTAGGCCGCCCGGGTGCTGTCGGCGAGGGACGCGGCGAGGTAGGTGCCGACCGCGGTCAGGTCCGTCCCCGGGACGACGCCGCCCCGCTCCCCGGGGCGCGGATCGGCCGGGACGGCCATGCCGGCACCTCCGTCCGTCCCCCGATTTCACTTCGCAGAGTAGGGGCTTCTCGGAAGTGATGCAGTGTTCGCTCCTGCCTCGGAGATACATGGATGGGCGCCGTCCATCTATCCTCACGGCATGACGGAGCCCTCCGCCGAGACCGTCTTCGCCACCTGCGCCTATCCCGGCTGCCCGGCACCGCCCCGGCCGCGCAGCCCCGGACGCAGCGGCCCCTCCCCGCGGTTCTGCGAGCGGCCGGACCACAACCCCGAGTCGGCGCGGCAGGCCCGTGCCCGGGCGGCGGGCTCCGCGGCCGCCCGGCTGGCGGCGACCACCGCCGCCCTCGTGCAGGATCTGCCGCCCGAGGGCCGGGTCCGGCAGCTGGTGGGCCGCTGGGCCGACGCCACCCGGGAGGCGGCCCGGACGGCCGAGGCCCAGGCCGCGCTGCTCGCCGCCGCGACCGAGGCGCTGGAGCAGTACCGCGACGAGTCGTCGGTGGAGGCCCGGCTCGCCCGCGCCTCGGCCGACGTCGACGCCGCGCACGCCGCCCGCCTCGACGCCGAGGAGCGCACCCGCGCCGCCGAGGTGCAGCGCGCCGACGCCGAGGAGGCGCGGCAGGCGGCCGAGCGGGACGCCGCGGCCGCTCGTGCCGACGCCGGCGACCGGATCGCCGCCGCGGAGGCGGAGGCCGCGCGCCGGGTCGCCGAGGCGGACGCGGCACGCCGGGCGGCGGAGACCGCCCGGGCGGAGGCGGAGGCGGCGCGCGACCGGGCCGGCGAGGAGCGGGACGCCGCCCGGCGGGAGACCGAGGAGGCCGCCGGCCGCCGGCGGGCGGCCGAGCGGGACGCCGCGGCGGCGCGGGAGGACGGGCGGCGGGCCCGCGCGGACGCCGCCCGGGAGCACGACGCGCTCGTCGAGGCCCGCGCCCGGTGGGACGTCACCGAGCGCGCGCTCACCGCCGACCTGGCGGCGCGGACGCGGGAGCGCGACGAGGCGGCGGTCGCCCGGGACGAGGCGCGCGCCGCCGGCGCCGCCGCCCGGGAGCAGGCCCGCGACGCCGAGCGGGACCGGGACGCCGCCCGGCGCGCCGAGCAGGACGCCCGGACGCTCGCGCGGGAGGCGGCCGACCGCGCGGCCGCGGCCGAGCAGGGGCTGCGCGAGGCGCTGACCGGGGCGGCGCGCAGCGCGGAGCGGGCCGAGGCCGCCACCCGCCGCGCCGGCGAGGCCGAGGCCGCGGCACGGGAAGCCGCGGAGCGCGCCGGCGCACTGACCGCCGAGCTCGAGGACCTGCGCGCCCGGCTCGCCGGGCGGGGCGGGCGGGACGACGGCGACCAGGGACCTCGGACCGGCGCGCCGGGGCCCGACCGCGCGTAGCCTCCCGGGACACGGGGCCGCGCGGGCAGCTGTCGTCGGGGAGCCCGCGCCCCGCCCCCGCTCCCCCGGCCGAACACCCGGCCTCCACCTCCGCCCCGGCGGTCCCGCCGGGCGGCGACCGAGGGACCCCGCCATGAGCGACCAGTGGCAGTACCCGGACCCGACCGCACTGCAGCCCCCCGCGGGGCCGACGGCCGACGTCGCCGTCGGGCCGCCCGTGGACGAGCCCGCCGACCTCGAGGAGGACCGGCGGCTGCTCGCGGACTGGGAGTACGCCGAGCTCGGCGGCGAGGGCTGAGGCCCGCCGCGCCCCGTCAGGGACGGGCGCGCAGGCCCTCGAACGTCGTCCGGACCAGCGCGTCGGCCAGCGCGTCCGGGGACAGGCTGCCGCCGGGCCGGTACCACTCGGTCAGCGAGTTGACCGTGCCGAACAGCAGCCGGCTGGTGACGGCGGGGTCGACGTCGGGGCGCACGTCGCCCTCCTCCTCGGCGGCGCGCACCAGGTCGGTGACGATCCGGTCGAACTCCCGCCGGCGCTGCAGCGCGGCCTGCTCGACCGGGGAGTTGCCGCGCACCCGCAGCAGCAGGGTGACGAAGGGCAGCTCGGCGGCCAGCACCCGCACCGAGCCGCGGACGACGTGCTCGAGCCGGTCGATCGCCCGGCCGGTGCGCGCGCCGGGCTCCTCGGTGACGGCGAACAGCGCGTCGAGCGCCCGGTCCAGCGCCAGCCGCAGCAGCTCGACCTTGCCGGGCACGTGGTGGTAGATCGCCGACTTGGTGACGCCGAGCCGGCCGGCCAGCTCGTCCATGCTGGTGGCGTCGTAGCCGCGCTCGTTGAACACCGCGACGGCGACGTCGAGCAGCGAGTCCAGCGAGTGCCCGGGGCGGCCCCGGCGGGCCCGGGCGAGTTCCGTCACGGACGGTCGCGGTTGTCGGTCATGCGCTGCAGTTTGCCCATCGAGCGCGGCAGCGTCTCCGGGTCGACGACGAGCACCTCGACGGTGCAGCCCACGGAGTCCTTGACGCCGGTCGCGACCTCCGCGGCCGCGGGCTCCCGGCGCTCGGGCGGGCAGTCCGGCCGCGCCTCGACGCGGCAGACCAGGTGGTCCATCCGGCCGCGGGTGACCAGCTCGAGGGCGAAGTGCGGCGACAGGCCCGGCGTCCGCAGCACGACCTCCTCGATCTGCGTGGGGAACAGGTTCACGCCGCGCAGGATGACCATGTCGTCGGTGCGGCCGGTGACCTTCTGCATCCGCCGCATGCCCGGCCGCGCCGTCCCGGGCAGCAGCCGGGTGAGGTCGCGGGTGCGGTAGCGGACGACCGGCATGGCCTCCTTGGTGAGCGAGGTGAACACCAGCTCGCCCTCCTCGCCCTCGGGGAGCACCTCGCCGGTGACCGGGTCGATGACCTCCGGGTAGAAGTGGTCCTCCCACACGTGCAGGCCGTCCTTGGTCTCCACGCACTCCTGCGCGACGCCGGGCCCCATCACCTCGGACAGCCCGTAGATGTCGACGGCGTGGATGCCGGCGCGCTCCTCCATCTCGCGGCGCATCTGCTCGGTCCACGGCTCGGCGCCGAAGATGCCGATCTGCAGGCTCGAGGCCCGCGGGTCCAGGCCCTGCTTCTCGAACTCGTCGACGACGGTGAGCATGTAGCTGGGCGTCACCATGATCACCCGCGGCGCGAAGTCGGTGATCAGCTGCACCTGGCGCGGCGTCATGCCGCCGGAGACCGGGACGACGGTGCAGCCCAGCGCCTCGGCGCCGTAGTGGGCGCCCAGCCCGCCGGTGAACAGGCCGTAGCCGTAGGCGTTGTGCAGCACGTCGCCGGGCCGGCCGCCGGCGGCGCGGATGGAGCGGGCCATGACCGCGGCCCAGGTCGCGAGGTCGCGCTCGGTGTAGCCGACGACGGTCGGCTTGCCGGTCGTGCCGGACGAGGCGTGCACGCGGCGCACCTGCTCGCGCGGGACGGCGAACATGCCGAACGGGTAGTTCTCGCGCAGGTCGGCCTTGCTCGTCGTCGGGAAGCGGGCCAGGTCGGCGAGCTCCCGGCAGTCGTCGGGGTGCACGCCGGCGGCGTCGAAGGCGCGGCGGTAGTGCGGCACGTTGTCGTAGGCGTGCCGCAGCGACCACCGCAGCCGCCCGAGCTGCAGCGCCCGCAGCTCGGCGGCGCCCATCCGCTCGGCGGGGTCCAGGGTCGCGGGGTCGGGGGCCTCGCCCAGCCGCTGCGCCGTGGTCGTCGTCGATGCCGCCATGACTGCCGTCCTCGCTCCGCGCTTGTGTCTCCGGGTGTCCTGGGCCACACTATTCCTGACCGCTCGGTCAGTAAATGGGAGGAAGGCCATGGCCGCACCCGTCGTGGACCGCGCCGCCGTCGACGAGACCACACTCCAGGAGCAGTTCGAGGCGACGATCGCCGCCGACCGGCGGATCGAGCCGCGCGACTGGATGCCCGAGGGCTACCGGCGGACGCTGGTGCGCCAGATCGCCCAGCACGCGCACTCGGAGATCATCGGCATGCAGCCCGAGGGCGACTGGCTGCTCGCCGCCCCGAGCCTGCGGCGCAAGGCGATCCTGCTGGCCAAGGTGCAGGACGAGGCCGGTCACGGGATGTACCTGTACTCGGCGGCCGAGACGCTCGGCGCCGACCGCGCCGACCTCACCGACAAGCTCATCGAGTCCCAGCAGAAGTACAGCTCGATCTTCAACTACCCCACGCTGACCTACGCCGACGTCGGCGTGATCGGCTGGCTGGTCGACGGCGCGGCGATCTGCAACCAGGTGCCGCTGTGCCGCTCCTCCTACGGGCCCTACGCCCGGGCCATGATCCGCATCTGCAAGGAGGAGTCGTTCCACCAGCGGCAGGGCTACGAGCTGCTGATGACGATGGTGCGCGGCACCGACGAGCAGCGGGCGATGGTGCAGGACGCCGTCGACCGGTGGTGGTGGCCCTCGCTGATGATGTTCGGCCCGCCCGACGACGACAGCCCCAACACCGCGCAGTCGATGGCGTGGGGCATCAAGCGGCACACCAACGACGAGCTGCGCCAGCGCTTCGTGGACATGACCGTGCCGCAGGCGCGGGCGCTCGGCGTCACGCTGCCCGACCCCGACCTGGCGCTCGACGAGGAGAGCGGGCACTGGCGGTACGGCCCGATCGACTGGTCGGAGCTCAAGCGGGTGATCAGCGGGGACGGGCCGATGAACGCCGTCCGGATCGCCCGCCGCCGCGCCGCCCGCGACGGCAACGCCTGGGTCACCGAGGCGGCCACCGCCTACGCGGAGAAGCACGCGTGAGCACCGACCTGACCGCTGAGGGCGGGCACGGCGCGGTCCCGACCGGGCCGGAGGTGCCGACGACGCCGGCGCCGTCGGTCAGCCGCCGCGACTGGCCGCTGTACGAGGTGTTCGTGCGGGGCAAGCGCGGGCTCAACCACGTGCACGTCGGCTCGCTGCACGCGCCCGACGACGAGATGGCCGTGCACGCCGCCCGCGACCTCTACACCCGGCGCAACGAGGGCGTGAGCATCTGGGTGGTCCGGGCCGCCGCCATCACCGCGTCCAGCCCCGACGAGAAGGACCCGATGTTCGCCCCGAGCGGCGACAAGGTCTACCGGCACCCGACGTTCTACGAGATCCCGGAGGACGTCCCCCACATGTAGAAGGACCCCCTCTCCCCTCACCCGCTCGTTCCTCGCGGGTGGGGCCCTGAGAGGGGGCCGCCCGCTGGGCACGAACTCATCGAGAGGTTCCGTTGGCATGGTGCACGAGGAGACGGTCTACGACGCGCTGACCAACGCGCACGACGACGCCGGGCACTGGGCGTTCGGCACCGGGTTCGACGACCCGCTGGCCGGGGTGGACACCACCGTCCCCGACGGCGTCGCCCCCGCCGACCTGGGCGCCTACTGCCTGATGCTCGGCGACGACGCGCTGGTGCTCGCCCAGCGGCTGACCCAGTGGATCACCGCCGCGCCCGAGCTCGAGGAGGAGGTCGCGTTCGGCAACGTCGGCCTGGACCTGCTCGGCCAGGCCCGGCTGCTGCTGGCCCGCGCCGGGTCGGCCGGCGTCCTGGGCCGGTCCCGCGAGCGGGCCACCGCGTCGATCCCCGACGAGGACGCGCTCGCCTACTTCCGCGACCCGGACGAGTTCCGCTGCACCGGCCTGGTCGCGGCGGAGAACGGCGACTTCGCGCGCACGATGGTCCGGCTGCTCGCGGCGTCCGCCGTCCGGCTGGCGGTGTTCGCCCGGCTGCGGGACTCCCGCGACCCGGTGCTCGCCGCGATCGCCGCCAAGGGCGTGCACGAGCTGGCCTACCACCGCGACCACGCCGCGCGCTGGGTGCTGCGCCTGGGCGACGGGACGGCCGAGTCGCACCGCCGCGCGCAGGCCGGCGTCGACGCGGTGTGGCCGCACCTCGCGGACCTCTTCGCCGCCACCGACGTCGAGGCCCGGCTGGTCGCCGCGGGCGTCGCCGTCGACCCGGCCGTCGTCCGCGACGAGGTGCGCGGCGTGCTCACCACCGTGCTGGAGAAGGCGACGCTGACGGTGCCGCCGTGGCCGGCCGACGCGCCGCCGCGCGGCCGGGTCGGCGACCACGGCCCGGAGCTGGCCGAGCTGCTCGCCGGCCTGCAGGGCCTGGCCCGGCAGCACCCGGCGGCCACCTGGTGACGGCAGAGATGGCCATCTCTGCCGACCCGCGGGCGGTCGCCGAGACGGTGACCGACCCGGAGCTGCCCACGCTCACGCTCGCCGACCTCGGGGTGCTGCGCGACGTCCGCGTGCACGAGGACACCGTCGTCGTCGACATCACCCCGACCTACTCCGGCTGCCCGGCGATGGGCGTCATGCGCGCGGACCTGCTGCACGCGCTGCACGCCGCCGGGTTCGACGACGTCGAGGTGCGCACCGTGCTCTCCCCCGCGTGGAGCACCGACTGGATCACCGAGGAGGGCCGCCGCAAGCTCGCCGCGGCCGGCATCGCGCCGCCCGGCAAGGCGCCGGTCCGCCCCGAGGGGCCGATCCCGCTGCAGCTCGGCCCGACCCGCCGGACGGCGGCCTGCCCGCTGTGCGGCTCCCCCGACACCGTGGAGATCAGCGAGTTCGGCGCGACGGCGTGCAAGGCGCTGCGCCGCTGCCGCGCCTGCGGCGAGCCGTTCGAGCACGTGAAGGAGATCTGAGTGAGCGCACCGGCCCGCCGCCGTCCGCGGTTCCACCCGCTCCGGGTGGCGAACGTCGAACGGCTCACCGACGACGCGGTCGCGGTCACCTTCGACGTCCCCGAGGACCTGGCCGACGACTACGCGTTCCGGCCGGGCCAGGCGCTCACCCTGCGGCGGGTCGACGGCGACCGCGACGAGCGCCGCTCCTACTCGATCTGCGCGCCGGTGGGCGCGCCGCCGCGGGTCGGCGTCCGCGAGGTGCCCGGCGGCTTCTTCTCCTCCTGGCTGGTGCACGAGGTGCGGCCGGGCGACGCGATCGAGGTGCTGCCGCCGTCGGGCACCTTCACCGCCGACCTGTCGCAGCCGGCCGACCACGTGTTCGTCGTCGCCGGCTCCGGCATCACCCCGGCGCTGAGCCTGGCGAGCACCGTGCTGCGCGACGGCGCGTCGACGGTCACCGTGTTCTACGGCAACCGGCGCACCAACACGGTGATGTTCGCCGACGAGCTCGCCGACCTGAAGGACCGCTTCGGCCCCCGGCTGCAGCTGGTGCACGTGCTGTCCCGCGAGCCGCGCGACACCGAGCTGACCAGCGGCCGGCTCGACGGCGACCGGCTGCGCACGCTGGTCGACGCCCTCGTCGACGCCCCGCACGTGGACCACTGGTGGCTGTGCGGCCCGCACGGGCTGGTCACCGACGCCCGCGCGCTGCTGCGCGAGCTCGGCGTGCCGGACGCGCGGGTGCACCAGGAGCTGTTCTACGTCGACGACGTCCCGCCCGAGCCGGTGCGCGGCGACGAGGAGACGGTGGCGGGCCCGAGCGCCCAGGTCACCGTGGTGCTGGACGGCCGCTCGACGACGCTGGCGCTGCCCCGCGACGTGCCCGTGCTCGACTCCGCGCAGCGGGTGCGCTCGGACCTGCCGTTCGCCTGCAAGGGCGGTGTCTGCGGCACCTGCCGGGCGCGGGTGACCGACGGCGAGGTGGAGATGCGCCGCAACTACGCGCTGGATCCGGCGGAGGTCGACGCCGGCTACGTCCTGACCTGCCAGTCGCTACCGCGGTCGGACGCCGTCACCGTCGACTTCGACGCCTGAGCCCCGTGCGCCCGGTCGCCGTCGGTGAGACCGCGGTGCTCGACGTCGTCGTCGCCGCGGCGATGACCGTGGACTTCGACGAGCTCGGCCCGGTGCACCCGGTCTACGCGACGTACGCGATGGCGAAGCACTTCGAGGAGGCCGGCCGGAAGCTGCTGCTCGGCCACCTCGAGCCGGGCGAGGCCGGGGTCGGCACCGCGGTGTCGGTCGAGCACCGCGCGCCGGCGTGGGTGGGCGACCGCGTCCGGGTGACCGCCCGCGCCACCGGGGTCCGCGGCAACCGGCTGACCTGCGCGTGCCGCGCGGTCGACGCCGCCGGCCGGGAGCTCGGCCGCGGCACCACCGAGCAGGCGGTGCTCGCCGAGGAGGTCCTCGCCGCCCGGCTCACCCGGCCGTCGACCGGCTAGCGGTCGCAGCGCACCACCTGGACAGCGGCCTCAGCCCAGTGGGTCGAGGGGTCACCTGGCTCGCGTGGAGACCGGGTCGAGGAAGAGGAGCTGCTGCGTGCTGTTGTAGTCGAGCACTCGGGCGACGACGTGGACGTTGGTGCCCGCGCCGATGGTGGCCGGGATGTCGGGACCCTCCCAGTGGAGGTCGCTCGTGGTGTTGACGTCACGGAGCAGGAAGTTCGGACCGATCGCCGTCGTCGTGCTGTAGTCCCCTGCGGACACGAGGATGTCGAATCGCGTGTCGTAGTCGCCGTGGTCGAGCATGCTCGCGACGTTCCCGTCGAACTCGATGAGCTGCCCGCGGTACCTGGTCGCGAAGTCGACGACCGTCTGACCGCCCGGATCCGACACCGCCAGCAGGGCGGCGAGGTCGGCGCTGTTCCCGGCGGTCAGGACCTGCTCAGCGAGGGGCTGAGGAGGGACGACCGCCGGCTCGGTCTCCTCGATCACCTGCGGTGCGGCGTCGGAGGCCTGCGCGCTGGGCGCGACGGCGGTCCGGCTGGCTGATGCGGCGGTCTCCGATGCGGCGGTCTCCGAGGCGCTGCCGCCACCGCGCAGCCCGAGGACGACCGCGAGGGCGACCACGAGCAGGACCACGCCGCCCGCCACACCCGCGAGACCGAGCCGCGCTCTCGGCGTCAGACGACGGAAGGCAGCCAGGACCCGGGTGCCGAGCGTCTCCGGCTTCACGCGACAGAACGTCAACTCCGTGCGCAGCAGCGACCCCTGGCTCTGACCGTCGAGCTCCCAGCCGTCCTGTTGCCACTTCGCGATCGTCCTGGACTCGGTGCCGCGGATCGCCCGCACGCTCGTGAACTCGTACTGCTGGTCGTCGGCCACGGCGAGGGACGGTAGGTGGCTGCAACGGGATCTCATGGTTGTTCGCCGTGACACCCGAACAGGCGTGATGCAGGGTTCCCGGGTTCACCCTGGTGCCCCCGGGGCGAACGGGACACCAGGGTGATCGCCGCCCTGTCCGCGGGCGTGGTCCAGCGGTCGCCGCGCACCACGTGGACGGCGGCCTCCTCGGGGACTAGGAGCTCCGCGCCAGACGGTCGCCGTGCTCCTGCTCCTCCGGCCGGACCTCCGACGCCCACGAGCGGACGAGCCGCCACGAGGTGCTCCCGCCCTCCGGGGTCGCGCCCGTGCCCCCGGCCAGGGCGCCGTCGATCGCGGCCCGCACCCGCGGTTCGTCGTCCGGCTCGGCCACGAAGAGCACCCGCAGCCGGACCTCCTCCCCCGCCCGCTCGGCCCGGGTGTGGTGCGGAGCGAGCGGGCACGGCGGCTCGTGTTCCCAGCTGCCGCACAGCGCGACGGTGACGGCCCCGCCCGGCGCACGGTCGTCCGCGCCGGGCGCCATCGACAGGACCGCGTCGTGCGCGAACCGCTCCCGGGCCACTACTCGTCCCCGCGGCGCACCAGGTGCACCGCCGCCTCCTCGGCCGACGCCGCCCCACCGTCGATGCCGAGGTCCTCGCCCAGCAGCTCGTCCTCCCGGTCGACCACGCCGTCGTCGCCGACCTCGGCCAGCCGGCCCGCGCGGGCGTCGCCGACCTCGTCGTCGAGCAGCTCGCCGTCGCCACCGGCGAGGTCACCGAGGCCGTCGGGACCGTCGTCGTCCCAGGACCCGTCCGGCAGCTCGCGGGCCAGCCGCCCGGCGAGGCTCTCGCCGGTGGCCTCCTCCCGCTCGGTGGTGCCCCAGTCGTCCACGCCCCAGGGCCGCTCCGGCGGCGACCAGCCGGTGTCCAGGTCGCGCGGCCGGCGAGGGTCCTCGAGGGTGTCCTCGGCCTCGAGCAGGCCGGTGGCCTCCTCGGGGTCGGTGCCGTCGGTGCCGTACAGGTCGCGGTCCACGGTGGGCTCCTCGGGGACGGGCGGGGCGGACGGCGCTGTCCGGGGCGAGCCCACCCTGCCACCGCGCCGGGCCGGGCGGGAGGGCCGCGCGTGTGACCGAACGAGCAGTCCGACCTGCGGCCACACCGTCCCGCACCGGCGGACACTGGAGACAGCCGACCTCCAGGGAGACCGCCGTGGACACCGCGATGACCACGCTGCACGAGCACTACGTCCGGCGGGTGAACGCCGCCGTCGCCGAGGACCGGACCGACCTCGTCCGAGACCTCTACGAGGAGTACTTCGAGGAGGCGCTGCGGCGCCTGCTCGAGACCAGCGCCGCCGCCTGACCGCCACCGCCTGACGCTCAGCCCGCGTCGGCCCAGGACCGCACGACCGCGACGTCGAGCGGGAAGTCGAGCGGGAACTCGCCGAACAGCAGCCGACCGGCGGTGGCCGCGGCGGCCCGGACCGCGGCGACGACGTCGTCGGCCAGGTCGGCCGGGGTGTGCACGACGACCTCGTCGTGCAGGAAGAACGCCAGGTGCGGCCGCTCCTCCAGCCGCCCCTCCCCCAGCTGCCAGAGCCGGTTGCGCAGGTCGGCCAGCCAGCACAGCGCCCACTCCGCGCCGGTGCCCTGCACGACGAAGTTGCGGGTGAACCGCCCCCACGCGCGCCGGGCGCGGTCGGAGTCGCGACCGCGGGGCTCGGGCGCCTCGCCGAGGTCGGCGTCCCGCTCGGCCCACGCCGCGCCCGGCGGCGGGGAGCCGCGGCCGAGCAGGGTGGACACCACCGCGCCGCGCTCCCCCGCCCGGGCCGCCTCCTCCACCAGCCCGATCGCCCGCGGGTAGCGGCGGGCCAGCCGCGGCACCATCCGCCCGCTCTCGCCGCGGGTCCCGCCGTAGAGCGCGCCGAGCACCCCGACCTTGGCCTCGGCGCGGGTGGCCACCACCCCGGCGTCGACCATGCCGGCGTACAGGTCCCGCGAGCGGGCCGCGGCGGCCAGCGCGGTGTCGCCGCTCATGCCGGCGAGCACCCGCGGCTCGAGCTGGGCGACATCGGCCACCACCAGCGCCCACCCGTCGTCGGCCACCGCGGCCGGGCGCACCTGCACCGGCACCGACAGCGCGCCCCCGCCCGACGACGCCCACCGCCCGGTGACCACCCCGCCGGGCAGGTAGACCGGGCGGAACCGGCCGCCACGCGCCCAGGCGTCCAGCCAGCCCCAGCCGTTGGCCGCGAGCAGCCGGGCCAGCCGCTTGTACTCCAGCAGCGGCGCGACGACCGGGTGGTCGATCCGCTCCAGCGTCCATGAGCGGGTGTCCTCGACCGGCAGCCCGGCTCCCTGCAGCGCGCGCAGCAGCGCCGCCGGGGAGTCGGGGTTGAGCTCGGGGGCGCCGAGCGCGGCGCGGACCTCCCCGGCCAGCGCCTCCAGCACCGCCGGCCGCACGCCCGCCGCCGGGCGCGGGCCGAGCAGCCCGGTGAGCAGCGTGTCGTGAACGTCGGCCCGCCACGGCATCCCGGCGTGCGTCATCTCCGCGGCGGCGAGCGCGCCGGAGGACTCGGCGGCCAGCAGCAGGCCCAGCCGCGCGCGCTGCGGGGAGGCGGCGAGCACGGCCTGCTGGCGGCGGTCCTCGGCGACCGGGTCGAGCGCGTCGGCGGGGTCGGCCAGGGCGAACAGCGCCGGGTCGTCCGCGGTCACCGGCTGCAGCGCCGCCCAGCCCGGGTCCTCCCCCGGCCCGGGACCGGCGTGCGGCGAGCCGCGCAGCACCGCGGCGCACAGCCGCAGGTCGGTGCAGCGCGCCACGCGGACGCCGGCGGCCAGCAGCGCCGGGTACCAGCGGGTGGTGTCGTCCCACACCCACCGGACGCCGGCCCGCTCGCGCTCCCCCACCAGCGCGGCGAGCCCGTCCACGGGGACCTCGGCGACGGTGCCGTCGGCCTCGTGCGCCGCCACGGCGTCCCCGCGGCGGCGCAGCAGGACCCGGTCCACCGCCGCAGTGTGCCCGGCCCCGCAGACGGTCCCCACGGACCCCGCGACGGTCAGGACCGGTCGCCGGCACCCTCCGTGGCCACCTGCCCGGGCGCGCCGTCGGCGGACCCCGGCCCCAGCGCCTGCTCGCCGAGGAGCACCGCGGCGGCCTCGACCGTGGGTGGTTCCTGCGCCGGGGCGGGCCCGGCACCGGCAGCCGGGGCCCTGGGTGGCGGGGCCGGCCGGGTCACCGGGGCCCTGGAGTCCCGCACCGGCACGGCCGTCGGGTCGGCGTGGCCCCAGGCCCGCTCCACCTCCCCGATCAGCGCCTCCAGGTAGGACCGCAGCTGCGTCCGGCACGCCTGGCCGAAGGCCTGCAGGTAGGCCACCTGCTCCTGCAGCTCCTCGGCGGTGCGGGCGTCCCCCGCGGTGTCCGGCGCGCCGCCCTCGGCGACGATCCGGGCCGCGGCCTCGTGGGCGGCCTGGATCATCGCGCCGACCTTCTCGCGCGCGGACTGCAGCTGCTCGTCGTACTGCTGCTGCGCCTCGCTGACCATGACCCGGCTGAACGTCTCCGCCTCCGCCACGTACTGGTCGGCGGTCTGCTGGGCGACCGCGAGCAGGCTCACCGCCTGCGCCGTCGGCTCCTCCCGGGGCTTCTCCTCGCCCACCTGGGCCTGCAGCTCCTGGACCCGGCCGCGCAGCTCGGACTTCTCCGCGTGCAGGCGGGCCAGCTCCTCGCCCACCCGGTCCAGGAACCGGTCGACCTCGGCGTCGCTGTAGCCGGGGTGCAGCATCGACGACCGGGTGAACCGCACCTCGCGCACGTCCGCGGGCGTCAGCCGCCGGCCGTTGGCGGCCACCGGCTCGGATGTCGTCATGACGTCACCTCTCCATCGACATCGGGTCCGGGACGGCTGGGGGCGAACACCTCGGTGCGGATGCGGTCCCGGGGCAGGCCGTGCCGCAGCAACCGCTCGACGGTGTCGTCGACCATCGGCCGGGGACCGGCGACGTAGGCTTCGCGGCTGCCCCACGGCCCGGAGCGCGCCACCACCTCGCCGACGTCGCCGTGTGCCCACTGCGAGTCCCCGTCCTCGGAGACGGCGACGGTGACGGTGAGCCAGGGGTTCTCCTGCTGGAGCCGCGCCAGGTCCACCCGGTCGTACAGGTCGCTCTCGGCGCGGACGCCGACGAAGAGGTCCACCCGCCGGGGCGGGCCGTTGCGGGCGACGTGGTCGACGATCGCCTTGAGCGGCGCCAGGCCCGTCCCCCCCGCCACCAGCAGCAGGTCGCGGTCGGAGGCGGGATCGAACTGCATGTGGTCCACCGGGGGCCCCAGCCGCAGGACGTCCCCGACGTCGACCTGCCGCACGAGGGCGGTGCTGACCGGCCCGCCGGCCTGCGCCCTGGCGTGGATCTCCAGCTCGCCGTCGGGCCGGCAGGCGTTGGCCGGCGAGTAGTAGCGCCACAGCCGCGGCCGCAGCTCGGTCTCCAGGGAGATCGACTCACCGGGGCGGTAGGGCAGCGGGATCTTCGTCCGCAGCCGCAGGACGGCGGTGTCGACGGTGCGCCGCTCGTGCGCCGTGACCTCGGCGTCCCACCACGGCGGCTCGCCGGCCATCTCCTCGGCGGCCGCGACCATCACCGAGGCGACCAGCTCGTAGGCCGCCGTCCAGTCCGCGGCCAGCGCGTCGCTCCAGTCCTCGTCGAAGTGCGCGAGCGTGGCCAGCAGGCTCGCTCCCACCGCGGGGTAGTGCTCGGCCACCGTCCCGAACTTGCGGTGGTCGCGCCCGAGCTGCTGCAGGATCGGCACGAGGGAGTCGAGGTCGTCGACCCGCGCCACCACCTCGCCGAGCGCGGCGAAGAGCCGGTCGCGCTGGTGCGCCATCGAGACCGGGAACATCTGCCGGGTCTCGGGATGGGCGAGGAACAGGTGCGAGTAGAACCACAGCGGCGCCTCGTCCCCGGCGGCCGCGGCCTTGGCGAAGCTCGCTCGCATGGCAGGGATGTCCACAGTCGTCCCCCCCGTGTGCCGTCGGCTCGGCCGTGTGACCTGGCGCACACTAGCGAGGCTCCCGGGCGGCGGCTAGACCCCTCCGGCACCGCACCGGTCGATTTCCGGAGCGGCCCCTGGCAGGGTCGCTCGCAGGGGCGCGCCGGTGGGGCACCCCTCCCCCGCGGACGGCGACGACGGGCGGGCACGGAAACGGGGGCTCAGCAGGTCACCGCGCGCCCGTCGTCCGGCCGAGGAGGACCGCATGCTCTCTGACCGCTCCCGTCCCGTGATCGAGGCGACGCTGCCCGTGGTCGCCGACAACATCCAGGAGATCGCCCGGCGCTTCTACGGGCACCTGTTCGGGGCCCATCCCGAGCTGTTCGACGGCGTCTTCAACCGCGGCAACCAGGCCACCGGGGAGCAGCAGGTCGCGCTGGCCGGCTCCGTCGCCGTGTTCGCCAGCACCCTGGTGAAGACGCCGGAGCAGCTCCCCGAGCAGCTGCTCTCGCGGATCGCGCACAAGCACGTCTCGCTCGGGATCACCCAAGCCCAGTACGACGTCGTCCACGAGCACCTGTTCTGGGCGATCGTCGACGTGCTCGGCGACGCGGTCACCCCCGAGGTGGCCGCGGCCTGGGACGAGGTCTACTGGCTGATGGCCTACGCGCTGATCCACCAGGAGCGCGGTCTCTACAGCGCCCGGGGTGTGCGCCCCGAGACGGTGTGGCGGGAGTGGGAGGTCGCCGAGAAGGTCGAGGAGACCCCCGACGTCGTCACGTTCCGGGTGCGGCGGGTCGACCACCGGCTGGTCAAGACGTCGCTGCCCGGCCAGTACGTCACCGTGCAGGTGCCGATGCCCGACGGCGTGCGCCAGCCGCGCCAGTACAGCCTCACCCGCGCCGACGACGGCGAGCACCGCCACTTCTCGGTCAAGCGGGTGCGCGGAGGGGACAAGCCCGACGGCGAGGTCTCCAACCACCTGTGCGACCGGGTGCAGGTGGGCGACCGGCTGACGCTGTCGGCACCCTTCGGCGACGTCGTCCTCGACGACTCCGGCCGCCCGGTCGTCTTCGCCAGCGCCGGCATCGGGATCACCCCGATGGCCGGGATGCTGTCCCACCTGGCCGCGGCGGGCTCCTCGCTGCCCGTCACGCTGCTGCACGCCGACCTGGACGAGGAGTCCTTCGCGCTGCGTTCCCAGGTCCTCGGGGACCTCCGCACGCTGCCGGACGCCGCGGCGCACGTCTGGTACGAGCGCGGCGCGCAGACCGCGCTGCCCGTGGACGGCGTGCACGACGGGACCATGGACCTCGACGAGGTCGACCTGCCCGAGGGCGCCGCGTACTACCTCTGCGGGCCCCTGCCGTTCATGCGCGCGGTCCGCAGCAGCCTGATCGACCGCGGCGTGCCCGCCCGCGACGTCCAGTACGAGGTCTTCGGCCCCGACCTGTGGCAAGCCGACTTCACCTCCGAGCCGGCGCCGGGCGCGACGGCGGAGCCCGCGGGCACGGGCCGGTAGCCGTCCCGGGCGGCACACTGGGCGGATGTCCCCGACCGCAGCCGCCCGCCGCGGGGTGGTGCGCCTGCTCAACACCTCCGGCGGGCGGGTCCTCTGCCTGGCCGGGGTCGTCGACGCGGACGCCGTCGAGGCGTTCTGGCGCTGCTACGGCCTGGAGCCGGTGCGCGTCGACGTCGTCGACGCCCGCTCGGTGACCGCCCTGTCGGTCTCGGGCCGCGAGCTCGTCGCCGACGTCCTCGAGGCGGCCGCCTGGCGGGGGCGGGAGGTCGTGCTGCGCCCGTCCGAGCCGGTGCGGCGGTCCCTGGCCGGCCGGGCGGTCTGACGCGACGAGCGTCACGGCCCGCGTTCACCTGGGCTTCACGCGCGGCGGGGACCGTGGGAGACGGCCGCACCCGCGGCCGACGGACGACGACGTCCCCCCGGACCCACCTCGAGGAGACGCCATGAGCACGACCACGAGCACGACCACGAGCACGAGCACGACCACCCGTCGCGACCTGCGCGGCTGGCTGCGGCGCTTCGACGCCTACACGCTGCAGGTGTTCAACGCCGGGACGCCCGGCCGGCCCGGGACCCGCTGAGCGAACGGGGCGGGGAGGCCCGGCCTCCCCGCCCCGCCGGTCACGCCCGCCGGCCCGCCGCGCCCTCGAGGATGCGGTGCGGGTCGGTGGCCGCGGCCAGCCCGGCCAGCCGCTCCCGGACGGCGGGGGCGGGCGTGCGGGCCAGCACGTCCGGCGCCGTCCCCCACCCGTGCGCCGGGGCGCGGCCGCCGAGGTCGCCGCCGAGCGCGGCGGCCAGCTCCTCCGCGCAGGCCCGGGTGGCCGCCCGGTCCTCGGCGCCGGTGCCGCCGACCACCCGCACCGCCAGCCGCGCGTCCCGGTGGCAGACGGCGCTGGGCTGCTGCGGCACCCAGCCGAGCGCGCCGCCGAGCAGCCGCACCTCGACCGTGCGCGGCCGGCTCCCGCCCGCCGCGCGCACCAGCGCCGCGACCGCGCCCTCGGAGAGCCGGTCGAGCAGCAGCGAGGACTCCACACCGTCGTCGAGCACCGGCGTGGCCAGGCCCGCCGGTCCGCGCGGCGCCAGGTCGGCCGCGACCGGCGGCGGGACCGTGCGCAGCCCGTCGAGCAGCCCGTCGCCGTCGTCGGCCTCCCCGGCCCAGGCGAACCGGACGGCCACCGACGCCTCGCCCCGCGCCGGCCGGGTGAGCACCAGCGAGGTGCCCGCCTGCGGCGGCAGCGCCGCCGACCAGGTGCGCCACGCCTCCGCCACCCGCGCGCCGTCGGCCGCGGACCAGCGCAGCTCGCCGCCCCACCGCGGCCCGGCGGCGAGCAGGTCCAGCTCCACCGCGGTGACCACGCCGAGCGCCGCGCCGCCGCCGCGGACGCCCCAGTACAGGTCGGCGCCGTCGGTGGGGGTGACCCGGCGCAGCACGCCGTCGCCGGTGACCACCTCCACCGCCCGCACCCGGTCCCCGGCCAGGCCGTAGGTCCGGGCCAGCGGGCCGACGCCGCCGCCGGTGACCGTGTCCGCGACCCGCTCGACCGCCGAGGACCCGGTGATCGGCGTCAGCCCGCGCCCGGCGGCCGCCGCGGCCAGGTCCCGCCAGCGCACGCCGGCGCCGACCCGCGCCCAGCCGGCGGGCGACACGCTCACCCGGGCCAGCCCCGCGGGGTCCACCAGCAGCGCGCGGGCGCCGTCGCCGCTGCGGCCGGGCCCCCGGACGGCGACGGCCACCCCGTGCCGGCCGGCCAGCCGCAGCGCGGCCACGACGTCGGCGTCCTCCGCGACCCGCACCACCGCCCCGTCGGCGAGCACCGCCGCCGGCGAGAGCCGGGCGCGCAGGGCGGCGGTCAGGTCGGGCGGCAGGACGGCCGGCCGCGGGTCCGCGGTGCGGGCCGGGGGCGTCGAGGGGACGGACAGGGTGCTCACGGGGCTTCTCCAGGTGCGGGGGTCGGTGCACCCGGAGGGTGGCCGGCGGTCCTTGGTGTCCCCTTGGCGGCCGCTTGGGCAGCAGGTCACGCGCGCTCCCGGGAGGTCACCGGCAGGTCACGGGGCGTCGCGGGCACTCCCGTGGGCGTGTCCGGGGTCCTACCCTGCCCGCCGATGACCTCCACCTCGTACCGCGTGCTCGGACCCGTGGAGGTCTGGCGCGACGGGCAGCTCCTCGCCCCCCAGTCCCCGCGCCACCGCGCCGTCCTGGCCGCGCTGCTGGTCGACGCCGGGCGCACCGTCCCCGTCGACCTGCTCGTCGACCGCGTGTGGAGCGGCCAGCCGCCCACCGCCGTGTCGGCCACCTTGCAGTCCATCGTGTCCCGGCTGCGCCGGGAGCTCGAGCCCGACGTCACCGGCGGCCGCTGGACGCTGCTGGTCACCCGCGAGCCCGGCTACCGGCTCGAGGTCGCCCCCGAGGACGTCGACGCGTTCCGCTTCGCCCAGCTGCTGCGCTCGGCCCGCGACCTGGCCGCCCGCGGCGACGCCGAGGCCGCCCGGGCCGCGGTGGCCGAGGGCCTGGCGCTGTGGCGCGGCCCGGCCTACGCCGACGTCGCGGCCACCTTCGCCGCCGAGGAGTCCGAGCGGCTCGAGCAGCTGCGGCTGGCGGCCCGGGAGCTGGCCGCCGAGCTGGACCTGCGACTGGGCCGGCACGCCGAGATCGTCGACGACGTCCGGGAGCTGCTGCGCGCCGAGCCGCTGCGCGAGGGCCTGCGCGCCTCGCTGATGCTGGCGCTGTACCGCAGCGGCCGTCAGGCCGAGGCGCTCGAGGTCTACGACGAGGGCCGCCGGCTGCTGGCCGACGGGCTGGGCGTCGACCCGGGCCGGCCGCTGCAGTCGCTGTACGAGCAGATCCTGCGCCAGGACCCGGCGCTGGCCGGGCCCGCCCCGGCGCCCGCCCCCGCCGCCCCGGCGCCGGAGCCCGCACCGACTCCCCCGGCGCCACCGACGGTGCGCGCCCTGGGCCCCCTGCCGGTCCCGCTCACCGCCTTCGTCGGCCGCACCGCCGAGCTCGGCCGGCTGGCCGCCGCGCTGTCCGGGCAGCGGCTGGTCACGCTGGTCGGGCCCGGGGGCAGCGGCAAGACGCGGCTGGCGCTGGAGGCGGCGCGCCGCCGGCCGGCCGGGTCGCCGCCGGCCGCGCTGGTCGAGCTGGCCGGCGTCGAGGACCCCGAGCTGGTCGCCGGGCAGGTGGCCACCGTGCTGGGCGTGACGCTGGCCGGCGGGGACCCGCTGGGCGCCGTCGCCACCGCCCTGCAGGACCGGCCGCTGCTGCTGGTCCTGGACAACTGCGAGCACGTCGTCGACGCCGCCGCCGCGGTGTGCGCCGCCCTGCTCCCCCGCTGCCCCGAGCTGCAGGTGCTGGCCACCTCCCGCGAGCCGCTCGGGCTGCCGGGCGAGGCGGTGCTGCCCTGCGGGCCGATGCCGGCCGACGCGCCGGGCAGCGACGCCGAGCGGCTGTTCCTCGACCGCGCCCGGCTGGCCGCCCCGCACCTGGCCGACCCCTCCGCGGAGGACCTGGGTCACGTCCGCGAGCTGGTCGCCGCCCTCGACGGCCTGCCGCTGGCGGTGGAGCTGGCCGCCGCGTGCCTCACCACCCTGCCGCTGGCCGAGGTCGCCGGCCGGGTCGACGACCGGTTCGCGCTGCTGTCGGGCGGTTGGCGCACCGCGGTGCCGCACCAGCGCACGCTCGCGGCCACCGTGCAGTGGAGCGTGGACCTGCTGGCGCCCGCCGAGCTCGCCGTCTTCCAGGCCGTCTCGGTGCTGCCCGGCACCTTCGGCCCGGACCTGGTCGAGGCGGTGGCCGGGCCGGAGGTCGACGGCCGGGCGCTGGAGCTGCTGCGGGTGCTGGTGGCCAAGTCGCTGGTCGAGCTCGACCACGCGGCCGGGCGCTACCGGATGCTGGAGACGCTGCGGCAGTACGCGGAGCAGGCGCTGGACCAGGCGGCGTCCCGGCGGCTGCGCGACCGGCTCACCGGCTTCGCCGTCGCGCTCACCGAGCGGCTGGAGCCGACGCTGCGCAGCCCGCAGTGGACCGAGAGCGCCCGCCGGCTCGACGCCGAGCAGCCGGCGCTGCGGGCGGCGCTCGGGCACGCGCTGGCCACCGGGCAGGGCGAGGCCGCGCTGCGGATCGGCGGGGCGCTGGGCTGGTACTGGTACCGCCGCGGCCACGTGCAGGAGGGCCGCCGCTGGCTGGCCGCCGCGCTGGACGCCACCCCCGGCGCGCCCGCCGGCGTGCGCAGCGGCGCGCTGCTCGCCGACGCGCTGCTGGCCTACCTGTCCGGCGACGTGCCCTCGCTGTGGGCGCGGACCAGCGAGATCGCCGAGACCGCCGACGACGCCGACCCGGTGCTGCCCCTCGCCCTGGTCCTGCGCGGCTTCGTCCGGGCCCTGCTCGGCCAGCCCGACCCCGACGGCGAGGTCGCGGCGGACATCGCCCGCGGACTGGCGCTGGCGCAGGCGTCGGGCATCGAGTGGGTGCAGGTCGAGATCGCCATGACCCTCGGCCAGTTCTCGCGGGCCGCCGGCGACCTCGACGGCGCGCTGGAGCACCTCGGCCGCGCCGAGCAGCTCGCGCTGCGGCTGGGCCACTCGTGGGCGCACTCCTCGGTGCTGTGGATCCGGGCGAAGGCGCTCACCGACGTCGGCCGGGCCGCGGAGGCGCTGGCCGACCTGTGGGCGATGGTCGAGCTGACCCACCGCGAGGGCGACGCCACCGGCACCCTCGCCGGGCTGCTGGCCGCCGTCGGCGCGGTCACCGCCGCGGGCCGGCCGCGCACCGCCGCGGTGCTGCTCGGCGCGGTGCAGGCGGTCGCCCGGCAGGTCGGCTACGACCCGCTGCGGATGGACCCGATGGACGGGCAGCGCTACGTCACCGCCACCCGCGAGGCCCTCGACGAGGTCGAGTACGACACCGCGCTGGCCGAGGGCGCGGTCGTCGACCGCGGCGAGGCGGTGGTGATGGTGGGCCGGCTGGCCGCGGAGACCCGCGCCGCCGACCCGGTCGGCTAGCCGGCCGGCGGCCGCAGCCCGGCGTACAGCCGGGCCAGGTCGGGCAGCTGGAAGTGCGCGTTCAGCCCGCTCGGGTTGGGCAGCACCCACGTCTCGGCGCCGCCGATCGCCACCGGCTGGCGGCCCCAGCCCGCGCGGGGCGCGCCGGTGGCCAGCCGCCAGGCGGTGAGCCCGAGGACCGCCAGCACCCGCGGCCGGCAGCGCGCGACCAGCCCGGCCAGCGCCGCCGCGCCCGCGCGCAGCTCGTCGGCGGTGAGCTCGGCCGCCGTCCGCGTGGGCCGGTCGACGAGGTTGGTCACCCCCAGCCCGTAGCGGGGCAGCTCGCGGTCCTCCTCCGGCGCCAGCCGGCGGGGCGTGAGCCCGGCCAGGTGCAGCGCAGGCCAGAACCGGTTGCCCGGGCGGGCGAAGTGGTGGCCGCGCTCGGCCGACAGCAGCGACGGGTTGATCCCGCAGAACAGGACGTCGAGGCCGGGGGCGACGACGTCGGGCAGCGGCTTCCCCGTCGTCCCGGAGCCGCTCACCGGCCGCGCCCGCCTGCACTCGTCAGGCGCTGACCTCCTCGTGGGTGTTCACCCCCGGGATCCGGCGGACCGACCCCCACCCGAAGCGGGCCCACGCCACCAGCAGCGCCGCGCCGACCAGGGACCCGAGGGTGTCGCGGACGAGGTCGCCGTTGGTGTCGTCGTTGTCCTCCGACAGCCGGGTGCCGAACCACGCGTCGGACCTCCACTCGTACAC
The DNA here is from genome assembly GCF_054050415.1 of Geodermatophilus sp. SYSU D01180. Taxonomy (NCBI): domain Bacteria; kingdom Bacillati; phylum Actinomycetota; class Actinomycetes; order Geodermatophilales; family Geodermatophilaceae; genus Geodermatophilus; species Geodermatophilus sp. SYSU D01180. The sequence goes on from NZ_JBJGZH010000002.1 coordinate 172,051, forward strand.
CTCCCACAGGGCCCCGATCGTGACGCCGAGCGCCGTCGTGACGACCGCGATCCCGACGTAGTGGCGCAGGTGGGTCTCGTCGCGGGGGTCGGGGACGACGTCGAGGCGGGCGAGCGCGATGTAGACGACGGGCGCGGTCAGCAGCGGCAGCGTGACGTGCACGAGGTCGTCGAACCGGACGAACCGGTCGTAGAGGCCCAGCGTCTCGCCGAACCCCTGCAGCACCATCCCGACGGTCAGTGCGAGGTCGTACACCCGCGGCAGGTCGACCAGCCGCGCCAGGACGGTGACGGCGCCCAGGAACAGCAGGACCGCCGCGTCCCCCGTCCGCCCCGTCACCGCGTAGGCGATCCCGCCCCCGATCAGGACCAGCCGCAGGACGTCGATGCCGTCCCGGAGCACGGGCGTCCAGTCGCCCATCACCAGCCTGCGCGCGTCCACGTCCCCGCCCTACCCGGCTCGGCACGGGGGGACCCTCCGCCGGCACCGGTCCGCCCGCGGTGGTCCGGGCGGGGCGGGACACCGCTCCGGGCGGGCCGCTCACCGCGGCGGGTCGGCCTCCGAGCCCACCGCGTCGTCGACCGAGGTCTCCCCGGCGGTGCGGCCTCCCCCGGCGTGCGCGACGTCCGGGCCGACGCTGGCCTGCGAGCCCTCGTCGTCCGGGCCGGGCTGAGGGGTCGGGTCGGTCTCGCTCATCGCTCCTCCTCGGGTGCGTGCCCTCCGTCCCCTACCCCGCCGGCGGCGGGCCACGCCGCCGGCGGGGCACGGGGCCCGGGTCAGCGCAGGCGCAGCACCTCCACCGCCCGGGCGGCCATCGCCGCCTCGCCGAGGGCGTTCGGGTGCACGATCACCGCGTTGGTGCCCTGCAGCACCGGCTCGACCCAGCGGACGCCGATCGGCTGGCACGCGTCGTGCCCGGCCGAGGCGCGGGAGAGGTCGACGTAGGTGACCCCGGTGGCCGCGGCCGCGCGCCGGACCGCGTCGTTCAGGGTGGTCTGCAGGGAGTGCAGGTAGGGGACGTCGCCCTCGGCGATCGGCATCCGGTCGAAGCAGCCGCCGGTCGGCGGCAGGATCGCCGGGTAGCCGAGGATCGCGACCCGGGCCCGCGGCGCGGCCTCGCGCACCGCCGACAGCGCCTGCACCAGCGCCGGGTAGGTGGAGGTGCGGACGGTGTCCTCGAACGAGGTGCCGTAGGTGTCGCGGCAGGGGCTGCCGCGACCCAGCGTCAGCATCCCGGCGGTGCCGCAGCGCAGGATCGACTCGATGAACACCCCGCTGTCGTTGCCGCCGATGGTCATGGTGACCAGCTGGGTGTCCGGGGACAGCGCCTGGAGCTGCGGCGGCACGCCGGGGTACTGCGCGGCGGCGAGGTCCGAGGTGTCCGCGCCGCCGCAGGTGACGTCGGTCAGCTGGGCGCCGGTCGCCTGCGCGATCACGTGCGGGTAGTTGCGGGTGGAGCGCAGGCACTGCGGCGGGGCGGTGGGGTCGGGGGGCAGCACGCCGGAGGCCGCGCTGTAGGAGTCGCCGAGGGCGACGTAGCGCAGCGGTCCCGGGGGTGCGGCCGAGGCCGGGGGGACGACGAGCAGGAGGCCGGCGAGCGCGGCGAGCAGGACGGTCAGCAGTCGGCGCACGGACCACTCCATCGGGGCCGGGGGCAGGTCGCCGGGCTCAACGACGACGGCCCGATCGGGTGACGGCGGTCACCCGGCCCCGGCGGCGACGAGCGGCTCCACCCGGTGCGTGCGCACCCACGCCGCCGGGTCGCGGCGGCGCAGGACCAGCGGCAGGACCGCGTCGCGGACGGCGCGCCCCGGGGCCGGGGGTGGCTTCGCGCTGCTCCGCCGCCACGCCTGGGCGACCACCCGCTCGGCCCGCGCCCGCCGCCGCTGCTCGAAGGCGCGCAGGGCGTCGTCGACCGGCAGGTCGCGCAGGCACGCGGCGAGGACGACGGCGTCCTCCATCGCCAGCGAGGACCCCTGCCCGGCGGCCGGCGAGGTCGCGTGCGCGGCGTCCCCGACCAGGACCGTGCGCCCGCGGGACCAGCGGCGCAGGGTGGGGACGTCGTACGTGGTCCACCCGCGCAGCGGCCCGGGGGTGGCCTCCACCAGGTCCACCAGCGGGGACCGGTCGCCGCGGAACAGGTCGTAGAGCAGGGCCCGCCAGCGCGGGTCGGGCGTGCCGGCGACCTCGCCGTCGGCCGGCGCGCGGGCCAGCGGCGGGTTGGCGAACCACCAGGTCCCGCCGTCCGGCGCGGCGAGGTACCCGGCGAAGCAGCGGCGGCCGAAGACCATGGTCAGCCGGCCCACCTCGGCGCCGTCCGGCACGTGCGCGGAGTACCCGGCGGTGTTCAGCACCGGCACGAAGCGGGGCGGCGGGGCGCCGGGGTCGACGAGGGCGCGCACCGTCGACCGGACGCCGTCCGCGCCGACGAGCAGGTCCGCGGTCTCCGTGCGGCCGTCGGCGAACTCGGCGGTGACGGCGTCGCCGGTGTCGTCCACCCCGGTGAGGCGGGAGCGGTAGCGGACCTCGATGCCGTGCCGGAGCGCCTCCGCGTGCAGGGTCCGGTAGAGGTCCGAGCGCCGCAGCGAGACGCCGGTGTCCCGCCTCCCGGAGGGGTCCCCGGTGGGCAGGGCGGCCAGGACCCGCCCCGTCCCGCTGCGGAACTCGATGGTCGGTGTGGGGAACGCCGCCGCGCGGACGGCGTCCTCGGCGCCGACCGCCGCCAGGGCGTCGAGGCCGTTGACCTGGACGCCGAGCCACGCGCCGACGTCGCCCTCGGGCGCCGGGTGGGCCTCGTGCACCGTCGCGTCGATCCCCACCCGCTGGAGCGCCATGGCCGTCACCGGCCCCGCGACCCCGCCGCCGACCACGATCGCGCGCGTCATGCCCGGGATTGCCTCACACCCGGCGGCGCGCGCCAACCCCCCGGGGCCCTCCCGTCTGCCAGCATCGGCGGCCACCGACCGGCGCACCCCGGGGAGGCTGCCCGTGTCCGACGTCCAGCGGACCGCCCTGACCGAGGTCGCGATCCCCCCGGGTCCGGGCGGGACGCCCGGGCTGCGCGGGCTGCTCGCCGTGCCCGACGGCCCCGGGCCGTGGCCGGGCCTGGTGCTGCTGCACGAGGCCTTCGGCGTCGACGGCGTGGTGCGGCGGCAGGCGCAGCGGATGGCCGCCGCCGGCTGCCTCACCCTCGTGCCGGACCTGTTCACCGACGGCGGCGCGCGGCGGGCCCTGGTCCGGACGTTCCGCGCGGTGGACGCCGGGCAGGGGCGCCCGTTCGCCGACGCCGAGGCGGCCCGCGCGCACCTGGCCGCGCACCCCGACTGCACCGGCCGGGTCGGCGTGCTGGGGTCCAGCGTCGGCGGCGGGCTGGCGCTGCACCTGGCGGCCCGCGGCTTCGACGCCGCCGCGGTCTTCTACGCGCGGCTGCCGCGGGACCCGCACACCGCGCTGCTCGGATCCTGCCCCGTGGTGGCCGGCTACGGCGGCCGCGACCCCGGGCTGCGCGGCACCGCCGCGGAGCTCACGACGGTGCTGACCCGGGTCGGCGTCCGGCACGACGTCCGCGAGTACCCCGGCGTCGGCCACGGCTTCCTGCACGACGCCCCGGTCGGCCCGCGGGTGCTGCGCCCGCTGCTGCGGGACGTGCTGCGGATCCGGCCGGACCCCGCCGCCGCGGCCGACGCATGGGCCCGGACCGACGCCTGGTTCGCCGAGCACCTGCGGGGGCGGCCGCCGGCCGAGGTGCCGGCGCTCAGGTCGCCGGCGCCGTGACCGGGGACTCCGGCTGCCGCGGGGCCGGGACCACCGGCACGCCGACGACCTCCGGCGCGGCCGCCGGGCGCGCGGGGCGGCGGGCGAAGCCCGCGGCGAACACGTCCGGCAGCACGAACACGACGCGCTGCGGCTGCTCGGGGCCGGCGTCGACCAGGGCGCGGACGCGGGCCAGCTCGTCCTCCGCGGCCCGGGCGTCCTCCCAGACCTCGTAGACCATCACCGACCGCGGCTGCCGGACGTGCCGGCGGGACAGGCAGTGCGGCGGCCGGTCGACGTCCTCCGGCAGTTCGCGGCGCAGCACCTCGTACTGCGCCGGCTCGACGTCGTTCCACCGCAGGTGCAGCACGAGGAGAGACACGGTTCCCCCTGATGGTCTGATGGTCGGTCCGGTGGTGCGGCACGGACGCTAGGGACGGCCGAACGGCACCGTCTGTACGCACTTCTGCGTAGGTGGCGGGCGCGGCACCCCCTTGACGGCGCGGGGATCTCCGTTGACGCGGGCCTGCGGCAGCGGCCACCCTCGTCCTGCGCAGAGGGCTGCACACGCGACCGACGCGGGACCGGCGGGGACCCGCGCAGGATGGTCGGAGGCGGGCCGTGGAGCCTGTGGTCCAGGAGCTCACCGACCTGGTGGTGGGCCTGCTCGACGGGATGGTGGGCCCGCGGCTGCCCGCCGGCCCCGTGTTCGCCGTCCTGTGCCCCCGCCTGGAGGCGCCCGCCGCGGTGCTGCAGCGCACCGACTGGCGCACCGGCGCCACCGAGATCACCGCCACCGGCCTCGACGCCGGCCAGCTGGAGCTGCTGGTCGACGCCACGCACCGCATGCGCTCGGTCCACCCCCTGCTGACCGCCGCCGCGGCCGGGGACCTCACGCCCGCGACCGCGCAGGAGGCGGCCGGCGGCTGGCAGAGCTGGCGCCGGTCCCCCGCCCGGAGCGTCATCGCCTCCGTGTGCGGCTGGGACCAGGTGGTCAGCCTGCCGCTGCGCGGCGGGGCCGAGGTCTGCGGGTTCGCCTTCGGCCGGCCCCGCCGCGACTTCACCGCGGCGGACCTCGCGCTGCTCGACGGCGTCGCGCCGGTGCTGCGGGCGCTGGACCGGCACGTGCGGACGGTGCGCGCCTGGCAGGACGGCGACGGGGACGGCGGCGAGCACGCCCGCTCGGCGGGGCTCACCTGCCGGGAGACGGCGGTCCTGCTGTGCCTGGCGGAGGGGCTGACGGCGACCGCGACGGCGCACCGGCTGGGCTGCTCGACCCGAACGGTCACCACGCACGCCGCGCGGCTGTACCGGAAGCTCGGCGTCCACGACCGGCTGACCGCGGTCCTCGAGGCGCAGCGCCGCGGCATCCTGCCCGCCCCCGCCGTGCCGGCCGGCTGAGCGGCGGGGTCAGCGCGGTGTCCGCCAGGGCAGCAGCCGGGGGTCCAGCGGGGCCCCGAACCAGCAGGCCATCCACCGCATCCGGGCACCGGTCGGCGAGGGCCGGCGGGCCGGCGTCGGGGTCGGGGTCGGGGTCGGGGTCGGGGTCATGGCGTCCTCCCTCGGAGCGGCTGCCGGACGAGCCTCGGACCGGGAGCGGTGCCGTCGCGTCGGGGGAAACCCGCGACCTGGTGGGCCGGGCGGCGGAGCTCGCGCGCGTCGACCGGCTCCTCGACGACGCCCGCGCGGGCCGGCCGGGCCTGCTGGTCGTCGAGGGCGAGGCCGGCGTCGGCAAGACCGCCCTGCTCGAGGCCGCGGCCGCGCGGGCCGCCGGGTGCACGGTGCTGCGCGCCCGCGGGATCGAGTCGGAGGCGACGCTGCCGCAGGCCGTGCTGCTGGAGCTGCTCGGCCCGCTGCGCCCCCTGCTGCCGGAGGTCCCGCCCGGGCAGGCGGCGGCGCTCGCCGCGGCGCTGGGCTGGGGGCCGGCCGAGGTCCCGGGCGAGCGGCACCTGGTCGCGGCGGGCACCCTCTCGCTGCTGGCCGCCGCCGCGGCGGCCGCGCCGGTGCTCGTCCTGGTCGACGACCTGCAGTGGGCCGACGCGGAGTCCGCGGCCGCGCTGCTGTTCGCCGCGCGCCGGCTGCACAGGGACCGGGTCGCGGTGCTGGTGGCGCGCCGGCCGGGAGCCGACCCCCTGCCCGGCGCCGAGGTCCTCCCGGTGGCCGCCCTGCCCGCCGACGCCGCCCGCGCGCTGCTCGCCGGCACCGTCGCCCCCGCGGTGGCGCGCCGGCTGGCCGACCGCGTCGGCGGGGTCCCGCTCGCGCTCCTGGAGGTGGCCGCGGCGTTGCCGGCCGCCCAGCGGGCGGGCACCGAGCCGCTACCGGCCGACCTGCCGGCCGGCCCGGCGCTGGCCGGCACGCTGGAGCCGGAGCTGGCCGCGCTGCCGGCCGGGGCGCGGGAGGCGGTGCTGCTGCTGGCGGCCGCCTACGACGGCAGCGCCGCCGCGGTGGCCGCGGCGCTCGCCCGGTCGGGCACCGACCCCGCCGCGGCCCTGGACGCCGCGGAGCAGCGGGGCGTCGTCGTGCGGGACGGGGACGCCCTGGCCTTCCGGCACCCGCTGCTGCGCAGCCTCGTGTGGCGCCGCGCGACGCCCGCCGAGCGGCGCCGGGCGCACCGGCTGCTGGCCGGGACCGCCCGGACCGGCGACGACCTCGCCGCGGTGTGGCACCGCGCCCTGGCCGCCGCCGGTCCCGACGAGGCGCTGGCCGGCGAGCTGGCCGCAGCCGCCGGCCGGGCCCGGGCGCGGCGCGGGTACGCGGCGTCGGCGGCGGCGCTGGAGCGCGCGGCCGCGCTGACCGGCGACGCCGCCCGGGCCGCGGGGCTGCTGGCGGCCGCGGTCCGGGACGCCGCCGTCGGCGGGGACGCCGCCCGCGCGCGGGCCCTGGCCGGGACCGTGCTGCGGGGCGCCGCGCCGCCGGCCGCGCGGGCGGACGTGCTGCACGTCCTGGGCCGCCTGGAGCAGGACACCGGCTCGGTGCCGGCCGCGGGCGACCTGCTGCGCGCGGCCGCCGACCTCGCCACCGGCCGCACCGCCGCCTGGGTGCTCACCGACCTCGCCGTCGTCCAGCACCGGCTCGGCGACGTGGCGGGCATGCAGGCGACGGCGCGGCGGATCGCGGCCGCCGCCGACGCCGGCGACCCCCTGCAGCGGGTGCTGGCGGCGTGGGTCGCCGGGCTCGCCGCACTGCACGCCGGCGACCCCGACCACGGCCGGCCGCACCTGCGCCGGGCGCTGGCCGGCATGGAGGCCGAGCCGGAGCTGCGCGCCGAGCCCCGGCTGCTGCCGCTGCTGGTCCTCGCGGTGGGCTGGCTGGCCGACCCGCTGGCCGCGCTCCCCGTCGTCGAGCGCCGCGTCCGCGAGACGCGGGAGGTCGGGGCGCTGGGCGTGCTGGTCGCCGTCCTGGCGATGACCGCGCACGGCCGGGCCTGGCTGCTCGGCGACCACGCGGGCGCCTACGCCGACGCCGGCGAGGCCGTCGAGCTCGCCGAGCAGCTGGGCTACGTCGCCGACGCCGCGCCGGCCCTGGAGCTGCTGGCGTCGGAGGCCGCCATGCGCGGGCGGCACGCGGAGGCGGCGGCGCACCTGACCCGCGCCCGCGCGCTGGTCACCCGCGCCGGCACCGGCGCCGTGGCCGCCCACCTGCCGATCTCCGAGGCGTTCTGCGCGCTGTGCCGCGGCGACCCGGCCGCGGCCGCCCGGCCGCTGGAGGCGCGGCTGGCCGCCGACGGCGGGACCGGCGCGCTCGGCGAGCCGCTGGGGGTGGCGCCGCTGCTGGTCGAGGCCTGGACGGGGCTGGGCCGGGCCGCCGAGGCCGCGGAGCTCGCCGCCGCGTACGAGCGGGTGTCGCGGTCGCCGCTGCCGCCGACCGCCGCGCTGGTGGCCCGGTGCCGGGCGCTGACCTGCCCCGACGACGACGCCGCGACGGCGCTGTTCGAGCGGGCGCTCGCCGCCCACGCGCTCGCGCCGGACCCCTTCGAGACCCCGCACACGCGGCTGCTGTTCGGGGCGCGGCTGCGCCGGTCGGGGCAGCGGACGCGGGCGCGGGTGGAGCTGGCCGCGGCGGCCGACGCGTTCGCCGCGCTGGACCTCACCGCCTGGGCGCAGCGGGCCGAGGACGAGCTGCGCGCCACCGGGCGGACCGCGCGCCCGCGCCGGGCGCTGCCCGAGGAGCCCCTCACCGCGCAGGAGACGCGGATCGCCGTCCTGGCGGCTCGGGGCGCCTCCAACGCGGAGATCGCCGCGGCGCTGTTCCTCAGCCCGAAGACCGTGGAGCACCACCTGAGCAGCGTCTACCGCAAGCGCGGGCTGCGCTCCCGCGTCGGGCTGGCCACGCTGTTCCCGCCCGGGGGCTGAGGCGGCTCAGCCGGCCCGGTCGAGGCGGCCGGCCAGCTTGTCGACGAACCGGTCGACCGGGCGCGGCTCCTGACCGGGCGGCAGGGGCTCGGAGGGGGTGAGCACCCACAGCACGGCGTAGAGCACCAGGCCGGCACCGCCGGCGAGGGTCAGGGCGACGGCGGCGGCGCGCCACAGCACCGCGTCGACGCCGGTGTAGGCGGCCAGGCCGCCGCAGACGCCGCCGAGCATGCGCTCGGTGGAGCTGCGCCGCAGCGGCGGCCGGGTCCCGGTGTACGAGGTCGGAGTCGTCATGGCACGAGGCTCCGCCGCCGCGGCCCCGCGGCACATCGGGGAAGGCCCGGAACCGCACCCGGAACCGACCCTGGTCAGCCCGCGGCGACCTTCGGGGCGACCTCGGTGCCCAGCAGCTCGATGCCGCGCAGCAGGTCCTCGTGGGCCAGGCGCGGGTTGGTCATCTGGATGGAGACCCGGTCCACCCCGCCCAGCTGGGCGGAGATCCGCAGCAGCTTCTCGGCCACGGTGTCGGGGTCGCCCGTGAAGAAGGCGCCGTCGGGCCCGCTGGTGGCGTCGAACTGCGCGCGGGTGGGCGCCCGGAAGCCGCGCTCGCGGGAGACCTTCGTGAACATCTCGTGCCAGCCCGGGTAGATCGTGTCCGCGGCGGCCCGGGTGCTGTCGGCGACGTAGCCGAACACGTGCAGCCCCACCTGCAGCCGCTCGGGCGCGTGCCCGGCCTGCGCGCCGGCCTGCCGGTACAGGTCGAACAGCGGCGCGAACTGCCGGGGCTCGCCGCCGATGACCGCGACCATGAGCGGCAGGCCGAGCAGCCCGGCCCGGACGAACGACGTCGGGGTGCCGCCCACGCCCACCCAGACGGGCAGCGGGTCCTGCAGCGGGCGCGGGTAGACGCCCTGGCCGGTGAGCGCCGGGCGGTGCCGGCCGGACCAGGTGACGTGCTCGGACTCCCGGATGCGCAGCAGCAGGTCCAGCTTCTCGTCGAACAGCTCGTCGTAGTCGGCCAGCGACAGGCCGAACAGCGGGAACGCCTCGGTGAACGAGCCGCGGCCGACGACGAGGTCGATCCGCCCGCGGCTGATGAGGTCGAGGGTGGCGAACTGCTGGAACACCCGGACCGGGTCGGCCGCCGACAGCACCGCGACGGCGCTGCCCAGCCGGATCCGCTCGGTGCGGGCGGCGGCCGCGGCGAGGATGACCGGCGGCGCGGAGTCGTAGTACTCGGGGCGGTGGTGCTCGCCGATGCCGAAGGAGTACAGCCCCACCCGGTCGGCCAGCTCGATCTCCTCGAGCAGGTGGGCCATCCGCTCCTCGGGACCCACGAGCCGGCCCGTCCGCGGGTCGGTCACCGCCGCCACGAAGCTGTCGACGCCGAGGTGCACGGCGGTCCTCCTCCCGGGGCGGGCGCCCCTGTCGTCGAGCACTCGGTCGTCAAGCGCTCAACGACCAGTGTTCCAGTCGCCCCCTACCCGCCGCACGCGCGAGCGCCCCTCCGGCCGGGAGCCGGAGGGGCGCTCGTGTGCACGGGTCCTAGGCGGCGGTGGTCGCCCGGTCGTCGGTGCGGGGGCGGGGCGCCGCTGGGCGGTCCTCGGCGCCGGCGCGCAGGCCGGCGAGGTGCCAGGCGGTGCAGTCGGGGCAGCTGGCGATCCAGACGTGCCGGGGGTGGCGGAAGCAGGCGGCTCGGTCGGCCGGAGAGCTGGACATGGTGCGGGTACTCCCTGCCGCCGGTCTGACGGCGGCTCGTGACTCGTGGGACGGGTGGTGCAACACGGACGGACCGCTCCCCCATCCGCGTGTGTGGGAGGACACGTGACAGCCCGCGTGCCTGCACATTCGGCGAGATGTGACGACGGGCACGTCACCCTTTGGCGGCGGGATGGTCACTCTCGACGACCGTGAATGCCGATCCTGGGCGCATGTCCGCTCGACTCGTCGCTGCCGGCAACGCCGCCGCGCAGCAGCCGTGGTCCCGGCCCGTCCCCCCGCCGGCGACCGAGGAGCAGCCCTGGTGGCGCTCGGCCGTCGTCTACCAGGTCTACCTGCGCTCGTTCGCCGACGGCAACGGCGACGGCATCGGTGACCTCGCCGGCCTGCGCGCCCGCCTGCCCTACCTGTCGTGGCTCGGCGTCGACGCGCTGTGGATCAACCCGCACTACCCCTCGGGCGGCGCCGACGGCGGCTACGACGTCGTCGACTACCGGGCGGTGGACCCCGAGTACGGGGACGTGTCCGACGTCGAGGCGCTGGTCGCCGACGCCCGCCGGCTGGGCCTGCGCGTCGTGCTCGACGTCGTCCCCAACCACACCTCCGACCGGCACCCCTGGTTCCAGGCGGCGCTGGCCGACCCCGACTGCCCCGAGGCCTCCCGCTACCACTTCGCGCCGGCGTCGGAGGAGCCGCCGAACAACTGGCGCTCGCTGTTCGGTGGGCCGGCCTGGTCGCGCACCCCGGACGGCCGCTGGTACCTGCACCTGTTCGCCCCCGAGCAGCCCGACCTCAACTGGCGCGACCCGGTCGTGGCCGAGGACTTCGAGCGGACCCTGCGCTTCTGGCTCGACCGCGGGGTGAGCGGCTTCCGCGTCGACGTCGCCTACGGCCTCCACAAGGACGCCGGCCTGCGCGACAACCCCGGCGAGTACTCCCCCACCCTGTTCGGCCACGGCCCCGAGCAGGCCATGACCTGGAACCAGCCCGAGGTGCACGACGTGTGGCGCCGCTGGCGGGCGATCTGCGACGAGTACCCGGACACCATGCTCGTCGGCGAGGTCTGCCTGGCCGACCTCGACGAGGTCGCCCTCTACTCGCGGCCCGACGAACTGCACCAGTCGCTGTCGTTCCGGCTGCTCAAGTCGAAGTGGGACACCCCGGCCTTCGCCGAGGCGATCAGCAGCGCGCTCGACGCCTTCGGCCGGGTGGGCGCGCCGGTGTCCTGGGTGCTCGGCAACCACGACAAGGACCGCATGGTCACCCGCTTCGGCGGCGGCGAGACCGGCCTGGCCCGGGCGCGCGCCGCGGCGCTGCTGCTGCTGTCGCTGCCCGGCTCGGCCTACGTCTACGCCGGCGACGAGCTCGGTCTGCCGCAGGCGCGCGTCCCCGACGAGGCCAAGCAGGACCCGATCTTCTTCCGCAGCGGTGGCGAGCGCGCCGGCCGCGACGGCTGCCGCGTCCCGATGCCGTGGAACGCCACCACCGGCGTCGGCTTCTCCCCCGACCGCTCCGCGAAGCCGTGGCTGCCGGTGCCCGCGGAGTGGAAGCGGCACGCCGTCTCGCGGCAGACCCGCGACTCCGGCTCGGTGCTGCACCTCTACCGGCAGGCGCTGGCCGTCCGCGCCGAGCACCCCGCGCTGGGCACCGGCGAGGCGACCGTCAGCACCCGCGGCGACGTCCTCACCGTGCGCTGCACCGGCGGCGGCCGCACCGTCCGCTGCGTGGTCAACATGGGCTCCGACACCGCGCTGGTCCGCTCGCGCGGACAGGTGCTGCTCGAGTCGGGCCCGGGTGTGCACACCTCGGCCCGCTCGGTGGCGCTGCCGCCGGACACGGCCGTCTGGATCGCCGGAGACTGAGGGCGTGAGCCCGGAGCGCTGCCCCTGCGGCACCGGCCTGGCCTACGCGGAGTGCTGCGGCCGCCTCCACGACGGGACGGCGGCCGCGGCCACCGCCGAGCAGCTGATGCGCTCGCGGTACAGCGCCTTCGCCGTCGGCGACGCCGCCTACCTGCAGGAGACGTGGGACCCGGCCACCCGGCCGCGCACGCTGGGGCTCGACCCGGCGGTGCGCTGGACCGGCCTGGAGGTGCTGACCACCACCGGCGGCGGCCTGTTCGACGCGGAGGGCACGGTGTCCTTCCGCGCGCACTCGCGCGCCGGTGGGGAGGAGCACGTGCAGGCCGAGCACAGCCGGTTCCGGCGCGCCGGCGGCCGGTGGGTCTACGTGGACGGCGCCCCCGCCTGAGGCGCCGGCAGCCAGCGGTCCAGCCAGCGCAGCGTGCGGTCGACGACCTGCTCCAGCGCGCCGGGCTCGGGGAACAGGTGGGTCGCCCCGGGGACGACGGTCAGCTCGGCCGGCCCGCCCAGCCGCGCGGCGGCCTCCCGGTTGAGCGCGAGCACCTGCTCGTCGGCGCCGCCGACGACGAGCAGCGTCGGCGCCCGCACCCGGACCAGCGCCTCCCCGGCCAGGTCCGGCCGGCCGCCGCGGGACACCACCGCGCCCACCCGGCCGGGCCGCTCGGCGGCGGTGAGGAGGGCCGCGGCCGCCCCGGTGCTCGCGCCGAACAGGGCCGGCGGCAGCCCGGCGGTCGCCTCCGCGCGGTCCAGCCGGTCGAGGGCCGCGGTCAGCCGGCCGGCCAGCAGGCCGACGTCGAAGCGCAGCGCACGGGTGCGGTCGTCGACCTCCTCCTCGGCGGGGGTGAGCAGGTCCAGCAGCAGGGTGGCCCACCCCGCCCGCTGCAGCGCGGCGGCCACCTGCCGGTTGCGCGGGCTGTGCCGGCTGCTCCCGCTGCCGTGGGCGAACAGCACCGCCCCGCGGGCGCCCACCGGCACGGCGAGGTCACCGGCCAGCACCGCCCCGGGTGCGGGCACCTCGACGGGGACCTCACCGGGCACGACCGTCCCTCCTCGGACGCTCGGCTCCCGGGTACCCGGTGGGGACCGGACCGACGCCCGGGTGTGGCGGGGAGCGGGCGGGTGTGGTGGTCTGCCGCGGTGCCCGCACCCGCTGCCGACGTCGTCGTCGCCGGGGCCGGGCCGGCCGGGCTGTCGGTGGCCGCCGCCTGCGCCGCCGCGGGCCTGCGCACGGTGGTGGTGGCGCCGGCGGTCCGCCCGTGGCCGGCCACCTACTGCCTGTGGGCCGACGAGCTGGCGGCCGCGGCCGCCCCGCTCGGGCTCGACCCGGCCGCCGTCGCGGCCACGTACGCCCCCACCGTCGTGCGCACCGCGGCCGGCGGCGAGCGGCGGCTGTCCCGCGGCTACGCCCGGCTGCGCAACGACGTCGTCACCGCCGCCCTGCTCGACCGGCTGCGCGCCGCCGGTGGCGAGGTGGTGACCGGCCGGGTGGCCGCGGTGGAGGCCGGGGAGGCCGCCGTCCTCGCCGACGGGCACCGGCTGGCCGCCCGCACGGTGCTCGACGCGCGCGGCGGCGGGCCGGGGACGGCCCAGCAGCGGGCCTGGGGCGAGGTGGTGGCCGGCCCGGTCGACGACGTCGTCCCGCCCGGCGGCGCGCTGCTCATGGACTGGACGGCGCTGGCCGACGCCGCCGCCCCGCCCGCGTTCCTCTACGGCCTGGCCCTCGACGACGGCACGGTGCTGCTCGAGGCGACCTCGCTGGCCGCCCGCCCGCCGGTGCCGCTGCCGGACCTGCGGGCCCGGCTGGACCGGTTCCTCGCCGCCCGCGGCCTGCGCCCGGCCGGGGAGCCCGAGCGGGTGGCGATCCCCCTGGACATCGCGCCGCGGTCCGCCGGCCCGGGGGTCCCGCTCGGCGCGTCCGCGGGGCTGGTGCACCCGGCCACCGGCTACAGCGTCGCATCCTCGCTGCGGCTGGGCCCGCGGGTGGCGGCCGCGCTCGCGGCCGGCGGGGACGCGCGCGCGGTGGTGCGGCGGGCCCGCCCCCGGACGACGGCGGCGCTGCTGGGCGTGGGCCTCGAGGTGCTGCTGCCGCTGGACACCCGCGCCACCGACGCCTTCTTCGCCGCGTTCTTCGCGCTGCCCGAGCGGGCCTGGGCGGCCTACCTGGACGTCGGCTCGCCGCCGGCCGCCGTCGCCGCGGCGATGGCCCGGGTGTTCGCCGCGCTGCCCGGGCCGCAGCGGGTGCGGCTGCTGCGCGGGGTGGCCGGCGGGTCGGCGCGCGGGCTCAGGCGGGCGTGGGCGGCGGCGTCGGGTCGATGACGGCGGCGTGCTCGGGCAGCACGCCGGTGCGCCGCCGCTGGCGCAGCAGGTACCACGCCAGGCCGACCGCGACGATCGCGCCGATGAACACCGGCGCGGCCCACTGCAGGTACCAGTGCGGCTCGCCGGTGGCGTTGTAGACCTCCCGCCGCGGCCAGGCCAGGTTGACCGCCATCCCGGCGCCCCACAGCACCGCGAGCACGTTGACCGGCAGGCCCAGGCGGCCGAGGGAGAACCGGCCCGGCGTCGGCCGGGGCCAGCGCCCGCGCAGCCGGGCGACCAGCATCGGCCCGGTCACCAGCAGGTACGCCAGGTAGATCATCACCACGGCGATGCTGGTCAGCGCGGTGAACACCTGCGGCTGGCGCACGTTGAGCAGCAGCACGCCGACGGCGAGCAGGCCGACCAGGACGGCGGGCACCACCGGCGTGCGCCGCCGCGGGTCGACGTGCGCGAGCCGGGCGGAGGCGGGCAGCGCGTTGTCGCGGGCCATGGCGAAGGTCATCCGGATCGCCGCGGTGTGCACCGCGAGGCAGCAGACGGTGACCGCGACGACGATGCAGACGAGGAACGCCTTCCCCAGGCCGGTGCCGGCCACCGACAGCAGGACGTACTGCAGGCCCCCGCTGCTGGAGGACAGCTGCGGGTCGGTGAGGTCGGGGGCGGCCATGAGCCCGAACAGCAGGATCAGCCCGCCGAGCACGAAGGACGCGGTGATCGCCCGCAGGATCGCCCGCGGCGCGGTGCGGCCCGGGTCGATCGTCTCCTCGCCGAGCGAGCTGGCGGTGTCGAAGCCGTACATGACGTAGCCCGACGCGAGCGCCGCGACGAGGAACGCGCCGAGGTAGCCCAGCGGCTCCCCCTCGCCCCGGCCGCCGGTGTCGAACAGCACGTCCTGCGGCCCGCGGGTGATCGCCAGGGCCAGGACGACGACGATCAGCACCGCGGCCACCAGCTCGATGAACACCCCGGCGCTGTTGATGCGCGCCATCAGCCGCACGCCGAAGGCGTTGACCAGGGTGGTGAACGTGATCAGCAGGCCGCCCAGCACGACGGCGTTGACGGCCACGTCGTAGGTGCCGGTCCCGTCGCCGACCAGCTGGAAGCCCGACCACAGCTGCGGCAGCGTGATCTGGTAGGCCAGCGCGGTCGCGGCGAGGGTGACGACCGAGGCGGTGAGCATCACCCAGCCGGCCAGCCACGACGTCGTCGCGCTGCCCAGGCGCTTGGTCCAGTTGTAGAGCGACCCGGCCACGGGGTAGCGGGCGGCCAGCTCGGCGAAGCACAGCGCGACCATGAGCTGCCCGGCGAAGACCATCGGCCAGGACCACACGTACGCCGGGCCGCCGGCGCCGAAGCCGAAGTAGAAGAGCTGGAACGTGCCGGTGAGGATCGAGATGTAGCTGACACCGGCGGCGAAGCTGGAGAACCGGCCGATGCTGCGGTCCAGGTGCTGCCGGTAGCCGAACTCCGCGAGCTGGGAACCGCCGTCGTCGGTGGGGCGCACGGGGGGCCTTCCGGGTGAGGGGTGCGGGCGCCCCACTGTGTCCGACGGCGCGGTCCCCGGCCAGCCGGGGACCGCGCCGCGTGGCTCAGCCGGCCGAGGGGGCGAACTGGGCCCGGGCCGCGGCCTCGCCCCCGGCGACCTCCTCGGGCGTCGCGGTGCCCGAGGCGGTCACCGTGTCCACCCACGCGTCGACCGACGCCGCGTTGAACCGGCGCACGTCCTCGCCGGCCTCCCACGCGACCGGGTCGGCGACGTCCTCCCCGCGCAGGTGCAGCGCCAGGCCGAGCAGCGCGACGTCCCAGCCCGGGCCCACGAACAGCGCGCCGGCGCCGCTGCCCGCGAGGGCCAGGGGGACGGTGTGCTCGAGCGCCAGGACGGTGCCCGCACCCGCCGGGGTCAACGAGACGGTGACGACGCTGACCGGCCCGCCCCAGGTGAGGACCAGGGTCGACGGCGGCGTGCACTCGCGGATCTCACCGTCGGCGTTGCCCTCGACGGTGAAGGTGCCGCCCGCCCGCAGGTCGCCGGTCACCGGCGCGAACCAGCGGGCCAGGCGGGCCGGGTCGGTGACCGCCTCCCACACGTCCTCGGGCGCGGCCGGGTACTCGCGGCGCACGGTGACGGCGACCAGCTCGTCGTCGCCCCCGCCCCGGCGGGCGACCTCTCGGGCGGTGTCGGCGATCTCGGCCAGCAGGTCTCTCACGGCTCCTCCTCGGGTGGGTGGTCCTGGGGCTGGGACTCGCGCAGGCGGCGCTCGCGCTCCCCCCGCGCGAGCTCGGTGGCGAGTGCGTCGAGGTGCCGGTCCCAGGTGCGGCGGAACCGCTCGAGCCACCGGTCGACGTCCTGCAGCGGCGCGGGCTCGACGGCGTACAGCCGCCGCGCCCCCTCGGCGCGGACCCGGGCGAAGCCGTTCTCCCGCAGCACCCTCAGGTGCCCGGACACGGCCGGCTGGGTGATCCCGAACTCCCGGCGGACGACGGCGGTGACCTCCCCGGCCGACAGCTCACCGTCGGCGAGGAGCTCGAGGATCCGCCGCCGGACCGGGTCGCCCAGGACGTCGAACGCGTGCACGGGAGGAGTGTTCAGTCTCAGCTGATATCAGTCAAGACCTATAGATCAGCCGAAGGTGAGCACCTCCGCGACCGGCCGGCGGTTGGTCGTCGGGCTGCGGTCCCCGGACGGGTACCCGAGCCGCATCAGCATCTGCGGGTGGCCGACCAGCGACAGCCGCGAGCGCAACTGCGCGCGGGTGGCCGGCCAGTCGAGCGCCTGGGTCAGCGGGGAGGCCGCGAGCCCGGCGGCGGTCACCTCGAGCAGCACCCGGCCGAGTGCCCGCCCGGCGGTGAGCCAGGCCCGCCGGTCGTCGCCGTCGGTGCCCAGGAGCAGCACGGTGGGGCGCTCGACGTCCGGCGGCGGCGCGTCGGGGTCCGGGTCGCCGGGCCGGCCGGCCGGTCGCGACCCGACCACGAAGTCGCGGACCAGCCAGTTCGACGGCCGGGTCGCCGGGTCCTCCCCGGGCACCGCCCCGACCGGGATGCCGTCGGGCGCGGCCGGGTCGGTGCGCAGCCACCGCTGCAGCTCGGCGAGGTACTCGGGCTCGCGCTGCTCGACCTCCTCGGCGCGGGACAGCAGGAAGGTCGTGGTGACCTCCTCGTCCTCCCCGCTGATCCGCTTCACCCAGACCCGGAACGCCCCGGCGGCGGCCTGCAGCCGGTCGACCACCCCGTCCGGGACGGCCTGCGGCAGGAACGGCGCCCGCTCGGTGTGCCGGGCGCCGATGGCGTCGGCCAGGGCGCGGTCGGCGTCGTCCGGGGGACGGCCGCCGGTGACGGTGAGGACGGCCAGCAGGTCGGGGTCGGCCGGGTCGGGCAGCTCCTCGACGGCGGTGCCGTGCCCGGCGGCCGCGAGCGCGACGACGGCGAACTCGACGGCGACGCCGCAGCTGACCACCCGTTGCCGGCCGCTGGGATCGAGGGCGGGCAGCGCCCGCGCGGGGTCGGTGCGGACCTCCAGCCGGTCGCCGGACGCGGTGAACCGCCACGGCTGCGTGTTGTGGATCGACGGGGCCCGGGTCGCGGCCTCCACCACACGCGTCCACTCCTGCTGGTCCACCGTCGTCCTCCCGTCGTCCGTGCGTCCCGTGCAGGACCTGCCTACCCCATCCCCGCAGGTCACACCGCGCGGACCGCCGGGGCCTGCCGGAGCCGCGCGGCGAGGAGGACGACGACGCCGCGGCCGGTGACCGCCGCCATCGTCAGGGCCATCGCGAGGCCGCCGAGGACGCCGATCGCGGCGACCGGCACCGGGTCCTGCCCCGGCTGCCACAGCGGTGTGGTGACGGCGGTGAACACGAGCAGGCCGGCGAGCCAGGCCAGCGCGGTGCACGCGATCCAGCGGCCGGCGCGGGGCACGTGCCGGCGCAGGACCGTCCACTGGGCGGCCCCGATGACGGTGAGCAGCAGCGCCGCCGCGAGCAGGGCCAGGGGCACCTGCACGGCGAGCGGCAGGTCGAGCACCCCGGACGCCCAGGTGCTCGGCGCCGTCCCGAGACACCACGCGACGACGGCGGCCGCGGCGGTGCGCAGCGTCCAGTCGCGGCGGGACAGGTCGGGCAGCACGGGGGCGAGCACGGCGGCCTGCGCCGCGCCGAGCAGCGCCCCCTCGGCCGCGCCGGCGGCGGCGAGCACCGCGAGGGCCGCGGGGCCGGGCAGGTCGGCGGCGCCGAGCAGCACCGCGGTCACCGGCACCAGGAACCCCAGGGCCTCGCCGGCGGTGACCACGAGCAGCCAGCGCCGCCACAGCGCGGTCGGGGTGGTCACCGGGGCAGCGTGCCGGGCGGACGCGCGCGTTCCGTAGGGCCGGAGGTCCCGGCCCGCCGGGCCCGCCGGCCAGTACCCTCCCGGCCGGTGAGCGCCCCTCCGTCCGACCCCGGCCCCGTGGCAGCGCTGCTGCGCCGGTGGCGGACGGCGGCCGCGCTCACCCAGGAGGAGCTCGCCGCCCGGTCCGGGCTCACCGCCAAGGCGGTGAGCGCGCTGGAGCGGGGCGAGCGGCGCCGCCCCCACCCGCACACCGTGCGCGCGCTCGCCGACGCCCTCGGCCTCGACGCCGCCGACCGCGCCGCCCTGACCGCTGCCGCCCGCCCGGCCGACCGCGGGCTCGCGGCGGGCCCCCTCCCGCCGCCCGCGGCGCCGGTGTTCGGCCGCGAGGACGACGTCGCGGAGGTGGCCGCGCTGCTGCGGTCGGGCACCGCGCGGCTGATCACGCTCACCGGCCCCGGCGGGGTGGGCAAGACGACGCTGGCGCTGGCCGTGGCGCGAGAGGTGGCGGCCGCGTTCCCCGACGGCGTGACGGTCGTCGAGCTCGCCCCGGTGCGCGAACCGGGGCTGGTGCTGCCCACCCTGGCCCGCGCGCTCGGCGGGCGGCAGCTGGCGGGGCCGGTCGCCGACGCGGTGGCCGCCCGGATCGGCGACCGGCGGCACCTCGTCGTCCTCGACAACGTGGAGCACGTGCTCGACGCCGCGCCGGAGGTCGCGGAGCTGCTCGGGCGCTGCCCGGGCCTCGCGGTGCTGGCCACCAGCCGGGCACCGCTGCGGGTGCGGGCGGAGCGGGAGCGCCCGCTCGCGCCCCTCCCGGTGCCGGCGGGCTCCGGCGCCGCGGCCGTGGCCGCCTCCCCCGCCGCCCAGGTGTTCCTCGACCGGGCGGCGGCCGCCGGGCGCCCGGTCGTCCTCACCGACGCCACCGCCGCCGACGTCGCCGCGATCTGCCGGCGCCTCGACGGGCTGCCCCTGGCCCTGGAGCTGGCCGCCGCGCACGCCCGCTACCTGCGGCCGGCCGCACTGCTCGGCCGGCTGGACGAGGCGCTCGGGTCCGGCGGCGCCCGGGACCTGCCCGAGCGACAGCGCACGATGCGGGCCGCGCTCGACTGGAGCCACGACCTGCTCACCGCCGCGGAGCAGCGGCTGCTGCGCCGGCTGGCCGTCCTCGCAGGCGGCTTCTCCCTCGACACCGCGCGGGCGGTGGCCGGCGTCCCCGACGTCCTACCCGCCCTGGGCGGCCTGGTCGAGCAGTCCCTGGTCGTCCCCGAGGACGGGCCCGAGGCCCGCTACCGGCTGCTGGAGCCGGTACGGCAGTACGCCGCCGCGCGCCTGGCCGACGCCGGGGAGACCGACCTGGCCGCCGACCGCGCGACGGCCGCCGTCCTCGACCTCGCCGCAGGCGCGGAGACCGGGCTGACCGGGCCGGAGCAGGGCGCCTGGCTCGACCGGCTGGAGCGCGACCACGGCAACCTGAGCGCGACGCTCGGCCGGCTGGTGGCCGCCGGCCGGTCCGCCGACGCCGCCCGGCTGGTGCGGGCGACCTGGCTGTACTGGGCCGTGCGCGGCGACGTCGCCGAGGGCCTGGGCTGGGTGGCCCGCGTCGATCGCGCCGGCCTCGAGCCGGTCGACGACGCCCGCCTGCTGCTCGCCCTCGCCGCGCTGCGCTACGCCGCCGGTGACGTCCCCGGCACGGCGGAGGCGGCGGCCGGAGCGGCGACGGCCGCAGCGGACGCCGGCGCCGGGGACCTGCGCGCCCTGGCGCTGGTGCTCACCGGCTCGGCCGCGGTCTTCCGCGGCGACCTCGGCACCGCCGGCCGCGACCTGGACGAGGCGCTGCGGCTGGCCGCGGAGACCGGCGAGGCGTGGGCGCGGGTGCACGCCGTCGTCGCCCAGGGGCAGCTGCTGCTGCAGGCGGGCGACCTCGCCGGCGGGACGGCGGCGCTGGCCGACGCCGAGCGGCTGGCCCGCGAGCTCGGCAGCCCGTTCAGCCTGGCGACGCTGCTCAACGTGCAGGCCTCGCTGGCCGCGCTCGCCGGCGACGAGGACGCCGCCTTCGACCGGTGGGCGGAGGCGGCCGGCCTCGCCGCGGAGGTCCGCACCTCGTGGACGCTGGCCTACACGCTGCCCGGGCTGGCCGCCGTCGCCTCCTCCCGCGGGCTGCCCGAGCTCGCGGCGCAGCTGTTCGCCGCGGGGTCGGCGACGGCGGAGGCGGCGGCGGTCGCGGTGGCCTTCCCGC
The DNA here is from genome assembly GCF_054050415.1 of Geodermatophilus sp. SYSU D01180. Classification (NCBI taxonomy): domain Bacteria; kingdom Bacillati; phylum Actinomycetota; class Actinomycetes; order Geodermatophilales; family Geodermatophilaceae; genus Geodermatophilus; species Geodermatophilus sp. SYSU D01180. Next base: position 192,612 of record NZ_JBJGZH010000002.1, read on the forward strand.
CCGACGTCGCGCTGGCCGCCCAGGAGCTGCCGGCGGTGCGGGCGGCGCTCGGCGAGGAGGCGTTCGCCCGGGCCTGGGACGCCGGCCGACTGCTGCGCCCGGAGGACGTCCCGGCCCTCGCCGCGGCGATCAGGCGGGCCCGCGGACCTCGCTGACGTAGCGGCGGTACCGCCGGGCGAAGACCGTCCGCAGCAGCACCCGGACCGGGAACGGGACGACGTGCAGCATCATCGTCCGCTCGTCGGGGTCGCACTCCTCCAGCAGCGCGCCGAACAGCAGCGGCAGCTCCCGCACCGACATCTCGCCCTTGCCGTGCTCGCCGAGCCGCGCCCACTCCGCCTGCGTGACGTGCCGCTGCGCCAGGGGCAGGATCTCGGTCTCCTCCTCGGCCAGGTGCTCGGCCAGGACGGCGCCCAGCGCCTCGACGGTGGACGCCACCTCCTCGGCCACCGCCGGCCGCGCCTCGACCTCCCAGCGGTCCAGCGCCGGGCCGAGGGCGCCGATCAGCCGCTCGACCTCGGCGTGCTGGGCCTCCATGCGGTGGACGACGGCGGCGTCGGGCGGGCAGCGCTCGAGCAGCTTCGGCCAGAGCAGGTCGTCCTCGGCGGTGTGGTGCAGGTGCAGGCCGAGCAGCACCATCCGGGCGTGCCGGGCGAGGACGGCGGCGCGGGCGGTGTCGCCGGGGCCGACGGCGCGCACGAGCCCGGGGAGCAGGCCGAACTCGCGGCGGAAGGCGCGGTGGACGACGTACATGTCGCGGACGTCGGCCATCGGGACGGTGGGGGCAGGAGCGGTGTTCGTCATGGCGGCGAGCCTGTCGGCGGGGCCGCGCCGATCCCACCCACAGCAGCCCCACACCGCCCCCACGGTCCATCCGTGGGGGTGTGCAGGGGTCAGCTCTCGGAGGCGTGGTGGTGGAAGCGCCGCCACGGGTGCCGGCGGGCCGTCGGGGGCTCGGGGTGCCGCACCTCGTCCGGCGGCGGCCCCGCGGCCTCCGCCGCCGCGCCGGCCTGGGCGGCCCGGCGGGGGGTGGGCGGCCGGGTGCTGTCGGCCAGCCGCTCGCGGCTGAGCTGGTGCTGCAGGCCGAGCGGGTCGCAGCGGTGGCCGCGCGCGGCGACGTCGTGCTGCGCCTCCCACTGCGCGATGAGCTTCTCGTCGAGCGACATCTCGCGACGCACCGGCTCCTCGGGCGGGCGGGCGGTCGGGTCCATGGTTCCCCCTCTCACCCCCGGGGCCGTCCCCCGGGGGACGCAGGCGTCAGGGCGCGGCGGCTGCGCCGGACCCCACGGCCTCGGCGGGGCCGCGGCGCACCGCGTCGGGCCGCACGACGGTCACCGGGCAGGGCGCCGCGCGCAGCACCGAGGACGCGACCGAGCCGAGCAGCCGCCCGCGGGCGCCGCCCCTCCCCCGCGCCCCCAGGACCAGCAGCTCCGCGCCCTCGGTCGCGGCCAGCAGCGCGTCGACCGGCGCCCGGTGCACCGCGCGGCAGGTCACCGCGACCTCCGGCGGCACGCCGGCCGCGGCGACGTCGTCGGCGAGCGCCTGCTCCACCGCCCGCTCCCAGTCGGCCAGCGGCGGCACGTAGGCCGGTTCCCAGGTGTCCGGGCGGGGTGCGGTCGGCATGCTCCACGCGCGCACGGCGGTCAGCGGCATGCCGGTGCGGGCGGCCATCCGGCCCGCCCAGGCGAGCGCGGCCCGGGCGCACGCCGAGCCGTCCACCCCGACGACCACCCCAGCGGGCCCGGCTCCCGAGGTCACGGCACAGCCCCCCTCAGCACCGGTCACCGGTGGCCGGCGCGCCCCCATGACACGCCGCGGCGGCGCCCGGCGGCAGGGTCGGAGGTCCCGGTCGGCGGGTCTCCGGGCCCATGGAGATCAGACCTCCTCGGTCTCCAGGTCCCCCGCCGCGCGCTGCGCCCAGCCCGCCACCACGACCGCCACGACCAGCGCGGCCAGGGCGCCGACGACCACGGACGCCGGCAGCTCCAGCAGCGCGTCGAGCAGGGCCACGGCCGCGGCGAGCAGCGGCCACCACCAGCCGCGCCGGACGTCCCCCGTCATCGCCGAAGCGGTGACGCTCGCGGCGACCAGGTAGACCGCCACCCCGCCGGCCACCAGCAACCGGGTCCCCGCCGGCACCTCGCCGGCCGCGGCCTCCTTGACCGCGAGCTCGAGGCCCGCGCCGACCGTGGCCAGCGCGAGCGTCAGCGGCAGGTGCCCGAAGACGTAGGCGTCGTGGGCGTGGGCGCCGTTGTGCTCCCCCGCCTCGCCCAGCAGTCGCTTGGCGCGGGCGCCGGCGAGGTCGAAGTAGCTCCACCACAGCGCGGCGGCGAGGACGAAGGCCAGCACCGCCACCGGCAGCGCCGAGCCCGACCAGCCGGCGTCGTACAGGCCGTGCGCGACCGCGGCGACCGGCTCGCCGAGCACGAGGATGACGAACAGTGCGAACCTCTCGGGCAGGTGCTCGACGTGCAGCGGCAGGTCGGCCGAGGACCGCGTCGCCAGCAGCGGGACCAGCGCCTCGGCCAGCACCGCGGCGGCCCACAGCGCGAACGCGGCCGGCCGGGGCACCGCGAGCGACACCGCCCAGAGCGCCGCGCCCGCGGCGGTCCCGGCCAGGTAGAGCCGGGTGATCGGCCGCGCGTCCGGCACGTGCCGGTGGGCGCGGTGGTACTGCAGGAGCAGCAGCGCGCGCAGCAGGAGCTGGCAGACGACGAAGACGGCGAACCGCTCGCCGGTCGCCTCTGACGCCGAGGCCGCCAGCCCGACGACGGCGGCCATGCTCCCGAGCTTGTAGAGGCGGTAGACGACGTCGTCGTGGTCGAAGCGGTTGGCGTAGAGCGTCGAGCTGACCCAGGACCACCAGACGGTCGTGAAGAGCCCGGCGAAGACGAGGAACCCGTGCAGGGTCACGTCCTCGCGCAGCGCGATCGCGAGCTCGGCGACCACCAGGACGAAGGCCAGGTCGAAGAACAGCTCGAGCCGCGAGGCGGACCGGTCGTCGTCCGTGCGCAGTGACGGCGGCCGGACGGCGTCCCGGCCGGGAAGGGCGCCGAGCAGTCGCCGGGCCGGTGCCTGGTCGGGCACGAGTCCCCCCCGGTGTGGCGTCAGGGCGCGGGGGCCGTGTCCTCGACCGGCGCCGACCGGCTCAGCTTGCGCCAGATCCAGCTCTGCGGCACCCGGCGCCCGGTGAGCAGGTAGTCGGCGACGCCGTCGATGAACATCGTCGCCTCCACCTCGCGGTGCACCGCGGCGCGGCCGGCGAACAGCAGCTCGTCGCCGGGGCGGAGCACCGTCCCGGGGTCGGGCGTCAGCACCGCGTCGTCGCCGCGCAGCAGCAGCAGCGGCACGGCCAGCAGGGTCTGGTCCCGGTCGGCCGGGTCGCGCAGCAGGTCGGCCAGCCTGAAGCACCCCTCGGCCAGCCGCGGGTGCAGCGCCGGCGCGTCCTCGGGGGTCAGGCGCACCTTCCACAGCGCCTCGAGGTGCGCGCCGCACGCGTCCAGCAGCCGCTCGACCACGCCGGCCGACCACTCGTCGCTCTGCCCGGGCAGCTCGCGCAGGAACCGCCACAGCAGCGGCGTGCTCAGCCGGGCGTAGGCGTCGTGCGCCACCACCTCGGTGGGTACCAGCAGCGCGTCGACGTCCATCGCGGCGAACAGGGCGGCGTCGGCCGGCTGGTTCTGCCGGGCGGCGACGAACAGGTGCGGGTTGGTGCGCCGCGCCTCGGCCACCAGCGAGAGGTTGGTGGTGTCGTTGTCGGTGCCGGCCACCAGCCCGACCGCCGTCCCCAGGTCGGTCCGCCGGATGACGTCGGGGTCCGCGGCGTCGCCCACCACGACGCCCTCGCCCGGGGTCGTGTCGACGACGGTGACCTCCAGCCCCTCGGCGCCCAGGTCCGCGGCGAAGTGCCGGCCGAAGCGCCCGTAACCGCACACCACCCACCGCCCCGGCGCGGGCGCCGAGCCCCGCGGCGGCAGCTCGGCGCCCGGCCCGCTCTCCAGCCAGGTCGTGAGCTGGTAGGACGCCGGGGTCCGCAGGGCCAGCCGCAGGTGGTCCCCGAACCGGTCGAAGGGGTTGATGATCGTCGGCGAGCCGAACCGGCTCATCCGATCGGCGACCGCGGACGACGTCGTGCGGGTGACCACCGGCAGCTCCGGGCGCAGCAGGGCGGCGGCCATGGTCACCGCGAGGTTGGCCTCGTCGTCGCCGGTCACGGCCAGCACGCCCTCGCACCACGGGTGCCCCAGCCCCGCGACGCCGAGCACGTGCGGGTCGCGCGCGTCGCCCACAACGCCGGGGACGTCGCGCCGGTGCGGCGCGATCTCCAGGGCGTCGATGCGGGCCTCGGCGATGTCGACGACGGAGAACCGGCGGCCCAGCGCGTCCAGCGACAGCGCGAGCGTCTCGCCGGCCTGCCCGTAGCCGCAGATGAGCAGGAACGGCTCGCGCAGCCGGGTCACCTTGCGCGACACGTGCCGCAGCGCCAGCGCCTGCCGGAAGGCGCGGTCCTGCACCAGCGCCAGCAGCGAGCCGACGGCGTAGGCCCACCCGACGACGGTCAGGTAGATCGCACCGGTCACCCACATCCGCTGCGCGTAGCTGAACGCGTACGGGATCTCGCCGAAGCCGATCGTGGTCGCGGTGTAGCTCATGACGTAGAAGGCGTCGAACAGGCTCAGCCGGGCCGGCTGCCCGTCCGCGTCCACGCCCGGCACCAGGGAGAGCCCGAGCACGCTGACGGCGAAGATGACGATCAGCGTGATCAGCGGCGCGCGCATCCGCCGGAGGACGGTGAACACCGTCGCCGAGCCCTCCGCGCGCGGCACCACCGGCGCCCGGCGGCGGACGCGCCGTCCACGGGTGGTGACGGGGGGCGGCGGCGCGGTCTCCACGGTGGGTCAGTGCCGCTGGAAGGACACGGTCTCGACGACGAGCAGCACCACCGAGACCACGTTGGCCAGCAGTGCCCCTCCCGACAGCGACACCATGCTCGCCGTCGTGTGCTCCGTGAGCCCCTCCGCGGAGACGTGCACCGCCCAGGCCCAGGTGATGGTGGCCGCGACCAGCTGCAGGTCGGCGACCAGGCTGGTGGCCAGGTGCACCGCGCCGATCTGCGTGCGGTCGCCGAACTTGAGCACCGTGGCGACGAGGCTGACCACCAGCGCGGCGAACAGCTCGTAGACGTTGTGCAGCGCGGGGTCGGAGATGTCGCCGATGAAGAAGCCGAAGTTCAGCGTGGCGGCGAGCAGCACGAAGAACCCGAAGACGACCTTCTCGAGGTTCACGCGGGAGCCCTCCTCTCGGCGCGGACGACGCTAACCGGATCGGGGCACGCGCACCTCCCGGAGTCGTACCGCACTGTCACCATCGCCGGGTGCTGCTCGCCGACGTGGTCGCCGCCTCCGCGGCCGTGGCCGCCACCCGCTCGCGCACCGCCAAGGCGCAGGCCATCGCCGGGGTGCTGCGCGCGGCCGGGCCGGACGAGGCGGGGCCGGTGGCCGCGTGGCTGGCCGGCGAGCTGCCGCAGGGCCGGGTCGGCGTCGGCTGGCGCACGCTGGCCCGGACCGCGCCGCCGGCCGCGGCCGCGCCGTCGCTGACCGTCGCCGCCGTCGACCGCACGCTCACCGCGCTGGCCGGCACGGCCGGCAGCGGCTCCGCCGCCCGCCGCGAGGCGCTGCTGACCGAGCTGCTCACCGCCGCCACCGCCGACGAGCAGCACCTGCTCGTCCGGCTGCTCGGCGGCGAGCTGCGGCAGGGCGCGCTGGAGGGCGTGGTGCTCGACGCGATCGCCGCCGCGGCCGGCGTCCCGGCAGCGGCGGTGCGGCGGGCGATGATGCTGGCCGGCCGGCTCGACGAGACCGCCGTCCTCGCCCTCGGCGGCGGGGAGGCCGCCCTGGCCGCGGTCGGGCTGCGGGTGGGCCGCCCGGTGCGGCCGATGCTGGCCAGCCCCGGCTCCTCCCTCGACGCCGCGCTCGCCGACCTCGGCCCCGCGGTCACCGTGGAGCACAAGCTCGACGGCGCCCGCATCCAGGTGCACCGCGACGGCGACGACGTCCGCGTCTGGACCCGCACCCTGCGCGAGGTCACCGGCGGCGTGCCGGAGCTGGTCGAGCGGGTGCGCGCGCTGCCGTGCCGCACCGCCGTCCTCGACGGCGAGACCCTGGCCCTCGACGACGACGGCCGCCCGCGCGCGTTCCAGGACACGATGAGCCGGTTCGGCAGCGACGGCGCCGACGCCGGGGTGCTGCTGAGCCCGTTCCTGTTCGACGTGCTGCACCTCGACGGCCGCGACCTGCTCGACGAGCCGCTCGACGTCCGCCTCGACGCGCTGGCCGGCCTGCTCGCCGACGACGCCCACGCGCCCCTGCGCATGCCCGGGGTGCGCCGGCCCACGCCCGAGCAGGCGGCCGACGTGCTCGACGCCGCCCTGTCCGCCGGCCACGAGGGGGTGGTGGTCAAGGCGCTGGACGCCCCGTACGCCGCCGGCCGGCGCGGCCGCGCGTGGCAGAAGGTCAAGCCGGTGCACACCCTCGACCTCGTCGTCCTCGCCGCCGAGTGGGGGTACGGCCGGCGCACCGGCACGCTGTCCAACATCTGGCTCGGCGCCCGCGACCCCGACGGCGGCGAGCCGGTGATGGTCGGCAAGACGTTCAAGGGCATGACCGACGAGCTGCTGGACTGGCAGACCCGCACCTTCCCCGCCCACGCCCGGGCCGAGCACCCGTGGGGCGTGGAGCTGCGGCCCGAGCTCGTCGTCGAGGTCGCGCTCGACGGCGCCCAGCGCAGCCCGCGCTACCCCGGCGGGCTGGCGCTGCGCTTCGCCCGGGTGCTCCGCTACCGGCCGGACAAGACCCCCGGCCAGGCCGACGACCTCGACGCGGTGCGCGCCCTGCTCGCCGGCGGCTGAGCCGTCCGAGCCGGCCGGCAGCCGGCCGCAAGGCGCCGTGCCGAGGCTGCCGGGCGTGACCCCGACCCGCGCCCTCCCCGTCCTGCTCACAGCCGGCGCCCTCGTGCTCGCCGGCTGCACCGCCGTCCCCGACGACCCCGCCGCCGCGGCCGCGCCCGCCGCGCTCGACGAGCTCCCCGGCACCGACCTCGGGCCGTCCCCCGACGGCACCCGGGGCGCCGCGGCCGGCACGTGCGGGGACGCGGAGGTGGTCGCGGTCCTCGTCGGGTGACCCGGGCCGGGTGGTTCACTGCACCGGTCGGTCGGGCGGACGGGGGCAGGGCGTGGCACAGCCGGTCGGCGGCGGTCCGGTCCCGGGTGGGCTGGTCGCCCTGCTCGACGTCGCGGAGGCCGGGCCCGGCCGGTTCCGCGGCGCCGCGCGCGGCGTGCCGGCCGACCGGGCGTTCGGCGGCGCGGTGGTCGCCCAGGCACTGCTCGCGGCCACGGCGACCGTCCCGGACGAGCGGGCGGTGCACTCGCTGCACGCCTACTTCGTCCGCGCCGGCGACCCGGCCGCGCCCACCGACCTGCAGGTCACCCGGGTGCGCGACGGCGGCAGCTACACCACCCGGGAGGTCGCCGCCGTCCAGCACGGGGAGACGGTCCTGGTGCTGACGGCGTCCTTCGCCCGGCCCGAGAGCGGCCCCGAGCACCAGGTGCCCACCCTGGACGCCCCGCCGCCGGAGTCGCTGGCCGCGCCGGCCGACGCGGCGGCCGGCGCGCCCGCCCCGGTCCTCGCGTGGCTGGCGTGGCTGGACGCCCGGCACCCGTTCGACTTCCGGTTCGACGGCGGGCCGCCCCGGGTCGCGGCCGGCCGGGGCGAGCCGGCGCCGCCGCGGCAGCGCTTCTGGTTCCGCTCGCGCGAGGCGCTGCCCGACGACCCGCGGCTGCACGCCTGCGCGCTCGCCTACGCCACCGACATGCTGCTGCTCGCCGTCGCGGTCGCCCCGCACGCGGCGGTCATCGGCGACCCCGGCCTGGTGACGGCGAGCCTCGACCACGCCGTCTGGTTCCACGGCCCGGCCCGCGCCGACACCTGGCTGTGCTTCGAGCAGGAGAGCGCCTGGTCCGCGGGCGGCCGCGCGCTGTGCTCCGGGCGGGTGTTCGACCGCGCGGGCCGGCTGGTGCTGACCGTCGTCCAGGAGGGCGTGCTCCGCCGGCGCCGGGACTGAGCGGCCCCCGGTGCGGGTGCCCGGGCGCGCGTCCCCCCGTCCGGGGGGAGCATCTGCTCTGATGGGAGCTACAGCGGTTCGCCACGCCCCCGCGGAGGTGCCGATGGCCGGCTGCCCGGCGAGCACCCCCGGGCTCACCCGACCGGGTGGGGATCCCGCGTCCGCCCTGTCGCGGCGGGCCGCCCCTGCCGATGGGGAGTCGTGACCAGTCTCGCCGTCCGTCCGGACGCCGGCGCCGTACCCGGGGGGTCCCCGCGGCCGCCGGACCCGCTCGCGGTCCTGCTCACGACGCTCGACGAGCTGGAGACCCTCACCCGCTTCGACTCCGAGGCGGCCGCGGAGCGCGCCGGGGCCGCCGCGGGCACCGCCCGCGAGCTCGGCCGTCCCGACCTCGAGCAGCGGGCGCGGCTGGTGGCCGCCGACCTGCTGCGGCGCCGCGGCTCGGTGGCCGAGGGCGGGCGGATCGCGCAGGAGGTGCACCGCTGGGCCACCGAGGCCCGGTCGCGGCACCTGCTCGCGCGCAGCTCCTTCGTCCTCACCGCGGTGTTCCAGGAGCTCGGCGACCTCGCCGGCGCGCTGGAGCACGCCGTGCAGGGCGTCGACCTGCTCGACGACGACGCGCTCCCCGCCCTGCGGGTCGACCACCTGGTCCGGCTGGCCGACGTCCTGGGCCTGTCCCGCGACCCCGCCGCCCCCGAGCGCTACGCCACCGTCCTCCGGCTGGCCGAGGACCTCGGCGACGTCGACCGCCAGCTGCGCATCCTCAACAACCGCGCCTACACCGACACCCTCGCCGGCCGGTTCGCCGACGCCCTGCACTTCAGCACCCGGCTGCAGGACCTGGCCGCCGCGCACGGCGTCCCGCTCGACGTCGGCCGGCTGGACACCGTCGCCCGGGCGCTCATGGGCCTGGACCGGCTGGACGAGGCCGAGGAGGCGCTGCTGCCGGGCCTGGTGCCGGAGGTGCTCGACAGCTCCCACGACGGCGATGCCGGGGCCGACTTCCTGCTCACCCTCGCCGAGGTGCAGCGCCGCCGCGGCGCCGTCGACGCGGCCCAGCGGACCCTCGACGAGTGCGTGCGCCGCTGCCGGCAGCACGGGCTGACGTCGATCCGGGTGCGCGCCCGCGCCGAGCAGGCCGAGCTGCACGCCGCCGCCGGAGACCACCGCGCCGCCTTCGAGGAGCACAAGCGCTACTGCGCCGAGCTCATGGAGCAGCAGTCCGCCCAGCGCGAGTCCCGCGCCCGCGCGCTGCAGGCCATGTACGAGACCACCGAGGCCCGCCGGCAGAGCCGCCGCTGGCGCGAGCTGTCCCTGCGCGACCCGCTCACCGGCCTGCACAACCGCCGGCACGTCGACGACGAGCTGCCCCGGCTGCTGGCCGACGGCGCGCTGGTGTGGGTGGCGCTGCTGGACCTGGACCACTTCAAGCGGGTCAACGACACCTGCTCGCACGCCGTCGGCGACGAGGTGCTGCGCACCGTCGCGGGGATCGTGCAGGACCTCCCGACGCCGGGCACCGGCTCGCTGGTCGCCCGCCTCGGCGGCGAGGAGTTCCTCGTCGTCCTCGCCGGCGCCGACGCCGCGGCCGCGGCCCGCCACCTGGAGGACGTCCGCAGCGCCGTGGCCGCCCACGCGTGGGGCCCGCTCACCGGGGACCTGCCGGTGACCGTGAGCATCGGCGCCGCCAGCACCAGCGAGGTCCCCGACCGGACGCCCGCGCAGCTGCTCGGCCGCGCCGACGCCCGCCTCTACCGCGCCAAGCGCGAGGGCCGCGACCGCGTCGTCGTCGCGGACTGATCGAGGACCCCCTTGCCCCCCGCCCCTGCAAGGGGGCCTGACGGGGCCGTGCGACGCGCTGCGTCGACCCACGCGGTCGACGCCGGACCGGCCGCGGGGCACGCTGCACGGGTGACCACCGACCCGGCGCCGATCAGCCGCTTCCCCGTCGCCGATTCCGCCGACCTGCCGCCGGACCTGGCCGAGCGCCACGCCGAGGTGCAGGAGAAGTCGGGGTTCCTGCCCAACGTCTTCGCGGCGCTGTCCTGGCGGCCGGCCGAGGAGCGGGCGTTCCTCGCGATGCACGACGCGCTGATGGACAAGGACACCCCGGGCCTGTCGACCGGCGAGCGCGAGCTGATCGTGGTCGCCACCAGTGCGGCCAACGACTGCGCGTACTGCGTGGTGGCGCACGGCGCGATCGCGCGCATCCGCACCCGCGACCCGTACCTCGCCGACCTGGTCGCCGTCGACTGGCGCAAGGCCCCGCTCGACGACCGGGTGCGCGCCGTCCTCGACGTCGCCGTCCGGCTGGCCACCGACCCCGCCGCGGTGACCGCCGCGGACCTCGACCGGCTGCGCGCGCACGGCCTGACCGAGGACGACGTCTGGGACGTGGGCGCGATCACCGCCTTCTTCGCGCTGTCCAACCGGCTCGCGCACTTCGCCGCGATCCCGCCCAACCCCGAGTTCCACCTCATGGGGCGACTCCCCCGGTGACCGCGGGCGGGCCGTCTACCGTGGGCCCGTGACCAGCGCGGACAGCGGGACCGACGACCCGTCGAGGATCGCCGACGCCGACTTCGACCGGCTGGTCGTCCTGGTCCGCACGCTGCTCGACGTCCCCACCGCCCTGGTGACCCTCGTGGAGCCCGGCCGCCAGGTGTTCCCCGGCGCGGTCGGCCTCCCGCCCGAGTGGCAGGCCCGCCGCGCCACCCCGCTGAGCCACTCGTTCTGCCAGTACGTGCGGGCCACCGCGCAGCCGCTGGTGGTCCGCGACGCCCGCGAGGTGGAGGTCCTGGCCGGCAGCCGGGCGATCGACGACCTCGGCGTGGTCGCCTACTGCGGCGTCCCGCTGACCGGCCCGGACGGCGACGTCGTCGGCGCGGTCTGCGCCATCGACTCCCGCCCCCGCGACTGGACCGACACCGACGTCGCCGTGCTCACACAGGTCGCCGGGCTGGCCGCCTCCGAGCTGCGGCTGCGCGCGCTGACCCGCGACGCCGAGACCGCCCGGCGGGCCGCGGAGCGGGTCGGCGAGCAGACCCGGCTGCTGCTGCGGTTCGCCGAGACGCTGGCCGACGCGGTCACCCTCGACGACGTCGCCGCGGCCGTGACCGGCGCCGCCGCCGAGGCGCTGGGCGCCTCGTGGACCTGCCTGGCCCTCGTCGACCCCGCGACCCGCCGGCTGCGGCTGGTCCCCGGCGCCCCGGACGACGCGGCGGGCATCCCGCTCGGCGCCGAGGTCCCGCCGGCGGTCGCGCTGGCCACCGGGCATGCGGTGTTCCTGCCCGACCCGGCCACCGCCGCCGAGCGGTTCCCGCACGCGCGGCCCCCGCGGCCGGCCGGGGCGTCGGCGCACCTGCCGCTGCCGGTCGCCGGCGCGCTGCCGGGCACGCTCGGCCTGGCCTGGGACGAGCCCCGCCGGTTCGGCCCGGTCGAGCAGGCCCTGGTGCTGGCCCTGGCGCAGTACACCGCCCAGGCCGTCGCCCGCGCGGTGCTGCTGGCCCGGCAGGAGTCGGTGGCCACCACCCTGCAGCGCGCGCTGCTCGGCGCGCTGCCCGCCCCGGCCGGGCTGGAGCTGGCCGCCCGCTACCTGCCCAGCAGCGCCGGCGCGCAGGTCGGCGGCGACTGGTGGGACGCCTTCGACGACTCCGACGGCGCCACGGTGCTGGTCATCGGCGACGTCAACGGCCACGACGTCGCCGCCGCGGCCACCATGGGCCAGCTGCGGGCGATGCTGCGCGGTTTCGCCTTCGAGGGCGGCGAGCCGCCGGCGCGGGCGCTGGACCGGCTCGACGCCGCCGTCGCCGGCCTGCGCACCGGCGCCCTCGCCACCGCGCTGGTCAGCCGGGTCGACCTCGGCGACGACGGCGGCCGGGTCCTGTCCTGGAGCAACGCCGGGCACCCGCCGCCGCTGCTGCGGCACGCCGACGGCCGGGTCGAGGTGCTCGCCTCCACCCCGGACCTGCTCGTGGGCCTGGACCCGACCCGGGCGCGGGGCACCCACCGGATCGCCCTGGAGCCGGGCAGCACGGTGCTGCTCTACACCGACGGCCTGGTCGAGCGCCGGCGCACCGACCTCGACGACGGCATCGCCCAGCTCACCGCCGCGGTCGCCGCGGACGGCGCCGGCTCGCTGGACGACCTGCTCGACCGGCTGCTCGAGGGCGTGCGCGGCTCCACCGACGACGACGTCGCGCTGCTCGCCGTCCGCGTGCGGTGACCGCGGTCGGGCGTCCGCGACCCCGCCGCGCCGCCGGGTGACCGGGAACGCCGAGGGGCCCGCGCCGGACCCACCCGACCGGGGCGGGCAGGATCGGCGCCGTGCCCGCCCCCGGTACCCCCCTCGCCCGGCTCGGCTTCCTCACCATCGGCCTGTTCGACCCCGCTGACCCGGCCGCGGGCCACGAGACGACGCTGCGGACGGTCGAGCTCGGCGAGCGGCTGGGCTTCGACAGCGCCTGGCTGCGCCACCGGCACCTCCAGTACGGCATCTCCTCGCCGGTCGCCGTCCTCGCCGCGGCCACGCAACGGACACGGCGGATCGAGCTCGGCACCGCGGTCACCCCGCTCGGCTGGGAGAACCCGCTGCGGCTGGCCGAGGACCTCGCCACCGTCGACGTCCTCTCCGGCGGCCGGCTCAACCCCGGGGTGAGCGTCGGCCCGCCGATGCACTGGGACGACGTCAAGGGCGCGCTCTACCCGGACACCGCCGACGTCGAGGACTTCTCCTACGCCCGGGTGGAGCGGCTGCTGCGGCTGGTCGCCGGGGAGCCCGCGGCGTCGTTCGCGGGGCGCGAGGGCGTCGTCGAGGAGTGGTCGGACCGGGTGCAGCCGCACTCCCCCGGCCTGCGCGACCGGCTCTGGTACGGCGGGGCGAGCACCCGCTCCGCGCAGTGGGCCGGGCAGGCGGGCATGCACCTCCTCACCAGCAGCGTGGTCCGCGCCGAGGGCGGCTCCACCGACTTCGCCGCGATCCAGGCCGACCAGGTGCGCGCCTTCCGCGAGGCCGACCCCGGCGGGCGGGTGTCGCAGGGCCTGGTCGTCATCCCGACCGACAGCGCGACCGCCGAGCAGCGGGAGCGGTACGCCGCCTACGTCGAGGCCCGCAGCCCCCGGGTGGGGACCCCCCAGGGCCCGGGGCGGCTGCTGTTCGCCCCCGACCTGCTCGGCACCTCCGAGCAGATCGCGGAGGCGCTGTACGCGCACGCAGGCTTCCGCGAGGTCACCGAGGTGGTGTTCGCGCTGCCGTTCAGCCTCACCGAGGACGACTACCGGCAGATCCTCACCGACACCGCCGAGCGCCTCGGCCCGCTGCTCGGCTGGTCCCCGGCCGCCTGAGCGCTCAGCGCGGCACGGACACCGACCACGCGGCCGGGGTCAGCCGCCAGGTGCGCGCGCCGGCCGGTGGCAGCAGGTCGCCGTCGGCGTCGAGGCCGGCCGGCTCGCCGGACACGGTGACCTCCCGCCCGCGCACGACGACGACGTCGTCGCGGCCGGGGTGCCGCCCGGCGAGCAGCGCGACGGCGAACGCGGCCCGCGCGGCGGGGCCGGTGGCCGCGCTGACCACGACGTCGGCCAGGCCGTCGCCGGGGTCGGCGCCGGGCGCGAGCGCCGTCCCGCCGCCGATCGTGGGCCCGTTGCAGACGCCGACCATCAGCAGCGGCGTCCCCCCGTCGGCCGCCCAGCCGGCGGGCGCGCGGACGACGGCGCCGTCGACGGTCACCCGCAGCCGGTGCTCCGCGCCGGCGATGCCGGCGACCGCGGCCCCGACGGGGTAGGCCAGCACGCCGAGCCGCTCCTTGAGCCCCGCGGCCTCGTCGGCGGCGAGGACGCCGATCCCGGCGTGCGCCGCGTTGACCACCACGCCCCCGGCGTCGTCGCGCAGCAGGTCCAGCGGGCGCGGGGCGCCGTCGAGGACGCACCGCGCCGCGGCGGCCGGGTCGTCGGGCAGCCCGAGCGCGCCGGCCAGGTCGTTGCCGGTGCCCAGCGGCACGACGCCGAGCGGGTCGGCGGGGTCGAGGGCGCCGGCGCGGTCCAGCGCGGCGACGACCGCGTGCACCGAGCCGTCGCCGCCGGCGACGACCAGCCGGCGCCCGTCCCGCCCGGCGAGCACCCGGTCGAGGTCGCCGGCGTCCGCGGTCGCCGCGACCTCGACGTCGGCGCCGGCGCGCAGCACCTCCAGCGCCGGGTCCAGCCCGTCGGCGCTCCCCGCCGACCCGTTCACCACCAGCAGCAGCCGCACGGGGAGCACCCTCCCAGCCCGCGCGGGGCCCGGCCGCCCGCGGGCAGGATCGGCACCGTGACGAGTGACGCCGACGCCGTGGTCGCGGGCCTGCGCTCCCGCGGCAGCCTGAAGTGGACCCGCTACCCCGACGCGCTGGGCGCCTGGGTGGCCGAGTCCGACCTGGGCACCGCGCCCGCGGTCACCGCCGCGCTGCACGACGCCGTCGCCCGCGGGCTGTTCGGCTACCTGCCCGACTGGCTCGCCGACGACATGGCACGGGCGACCGCCGGCTTCCTGCGCGACCGGCACGGCTGGGAGGTGCCGCCGGAGCGGGTCCGGCCGATGGCCGACGTGCTGGCGGGGCTGTCCGCGGCGATCACCCACCTGTCCCGCCCGGGCTCGCCGGTGGTCCTGCCCACCCCGGCCTACATGCCCTTCCTGGAGGTGCCGCCCGCGCTGGGCCGGGAGGTGCTCGAGGTGCCGATGGCCCGCGACGGCGACCGGTTCGTCTACGACCTCGACGCGCTCGACGCCGCCTTCCGGGCCGGCGGGCACCTGCTGGTGCTGTGCAACCCGCACAACCCGATCGGCCGGGTGCTCGAGCCCGCGGAGATGCTCGCCGTCGCCGAGGTGGTCGACCGGCACGGCGGCCGGGTGTTCTCCGACGAGGTGCACGCGCCGCTGGTCTTCCCCGGCTCCCGGCACGTGCCCTACGCGTCGCTGTCGGACACCACCGCCGCGCACACCCTCACCGCCACCAGCGCGTCCAAGGCGTGGGACCTCGCCGGCCTCAAGTGCGCGCAGCTGCTGCTCTCCAACGACGTCGACGCGCAGCTGTGGGCGCGGGTCGGGCACGAGGTGGAGCACGGCTGCTCGACGCTCGGCGCCGTCGCCAACACCGCCGCCTACCGGGACGGCGTCGGCTGGCTGGAGGAGACGATCGCCGTCCTCGACCGGCACCGCCGGCTGCTCGCCGACCTGGTCGCCTCGCACCTGCCCGGCGTCCGGTACCGCCCGCCGGAGGGCACCTACCTGGCCTGGCTGGAGGGCCTCCCGGCCGACGCCCCCGGCGACCTGCTGCTCGAACGGGCCGGCGTGGCGGTGGTCGACGGCGCGCGCTGCGGCGAGGCCGGGCGCGGCGCGGTGCGGCTCAACCTGGCCACCCCGGAGCCGGTGCTCACCGCGATCGTCGAGCGGATGGCGGGCGTGCTGCGCTGACCGGTCCCCTCAGTTCCGCGCGACGCGGTAGACCCGGTACTCGACCGCCGGCCCGACCAGCACGCGCCCCTCGGCGACGAACAGCGTCTGGTTCACCCAGGCATATCGCTCGTCGCCGGTCTCGAGGCGCGGGGTGGTGAAGAAGTACTGGTCCCCGAAGTCCGTCGAGGCCCCGCCGCCCATGATGGCGAGGATCGCCGGGGTCAGTTCCATCAGGCCCGGGTACTGGGCATAGATGTAGGCGCCGTCCACCGTCTGAATCGTGGCCCGCACGTCCAGGCGGCCGAAACCATCCGGGCCCACCAGCAGCCAGTCGGCACCCGCGCCGACGAGCCGACCCTTGAGGCGTTCGCCGTGGACCTCGCCGCCGGTGATCGTCGCCTCCATGCGATTACCGAAGGGACCCGGCCCGACCGGATGCGGCTCGAGATCGGCGTGGTACTCGAACTCCGGGACCAGTTGTGGCATGGCGTCCCTCCCCCGGGACGAGGGCGGGCGGGAACCCGCCGGGGGGCGGACGGTCCGCCGCCACGACCGGACGGTCAAGGAACCCGCGCGCGCCCGGGCGTTCCGGACACAGCGCGTGCAGGCGGACTTCCGGCTGCGTCAACTGCGGGTGTCGGCCTCCACCGCCTCGAACGCCTTGCGGGCGGCGATGAGCACCGGGTCCCACACCGGCGCGAACGGCGGCGCGTAGGACAGGTCCAGGGACAGGACCTCGTCGACGGTCATCTCGTTCCAGATGCAGATGGCCAGCGCGTCGATCCGCTTGGCCGCGCCCTCCTCGCCGACCACCTGGGCACCGAGCAGCCGGCCGCTGCGCCGCTCGGCGATCATCTTGACCCGGATCGGGGACGCTCCGGGGAAGTAGCCGGCCTTGGTGGTCGAGTCGACGGCGGCGGTGACGAACGCGTAGCCGGCGTCCTCGGCCTCCCGCTCCGACAGCCCGGTGCGCGCGGCCTCGACCGTGCAGATCTTGGTGATCGCCGTCCCGATGACGCCGGGGAAGGTGGCGTAGCCGCCGCCGATGTTGATCCCGGCCACCCGGCCCTGCTTGTTCGCGTGCGTGCCGAGCGCGACGACGACCCGCTGCCGGGACAGCCGGTGCACCGACTCCACGCAGTCGCCGGCCGCCCACACCCCGGACACCTGGGTGCGCATCCGCTGGTCGACGGCGACGCCGCCGGAGGTGCCGAGCGGGATGCCCGACTCCTGCGCCAGCCGCACGTTCGGCCGCACCCCGAGGCCGAGGACGACGAGGTCGGCGGGCAGCTCGCGGCCGCTCTCGGTGACCACCGCGCGCGCCCGCCCGTCGCGGCCGACGTCGATGCCCGCGACGCCGTCGCACAGGACCAGGTCGACGCCCTCGCTGCGGACGCCGTCGGCGATGAACCGGCCGACGTCGGGGTCGAAGGTGCCCACCGGGGTGGCCGACTTGTCGACGACGGTGACCTCGAGCCCGCGCACCCGGCACGCCTCGGCGATCTCCAGCCCGATGTAGCCGCCGCCGACGACGACGACCGTCCGCACGCGCCCGCTGTCGAGCTCGGCGCGCAGCGCGACGCCGTCGTCGAGCACCTGGACGCCGTAGACGCCCTGCGCGTCGATGCCCTCGACCGGCGGGCGCATCGGCACGCTGCCGGTGGCGTAGACCAGGTCGTCGTAGGGCTCGGTGCCCTCGGTGCCGGCGTCGAGGTCGCGCCAGTGGACGACGCCCTTGTCGGTGTCGATGCCGACGACCTCGGTGCGCGTGCGGACGTCGATGCCGGCCGCCCGGTGCTGCTCGGGCGTGCGGGTGACCAGCTGCGCCTCGCTGGCGACGGTGCCGGAGATCCAGTACGGGATGCCGCAGGCGGAGTAGGAGGTCGCGCGGCCGCGCTCGAACATCACGACGTCGAGGTCTGGCTGCCGCTTCCTGGCCTGGGACGCCGCGCTGCCGCCGGCGGCGTCCCCTCCGATGACGACGAGACGACGGGTGCTCACCCCGGCAGGCTAGGACTCAACGGTCCTCCAGGCTCACCGCGACGGTGGCGGCGAGCTCGCGGACCGCCTCGAGGTCGTCCTTCGTCGGCGCGCCGGTGAGCGACAGCGGTGCCGCGACCTGCTTCCACCGCAGCGCGCCGGTGATCGTGCCGATGGCCCGGAGCGCGCCGGCCGTGTCGTCGCCGCCGTGCACCCAGACGCCGAAGGGCAGCCCGACGGTGGCGTCCAGGCACGGGTAGTAGACGGTGTCGAAGAAGTGCTTGAGCGCGCCGCTCATGTAGCCGATGTTGGCCGGGGTGCCGAGCAGGACGCCGTCGGCGGCGAGCAGGTCCGCGGCCCCGGCCGACAGCGCCGGCCGCTCGACCAGCTCGGCCTCCTCGACCATCGCCACCCCCTCGCGGGCCGCCTCGAGCACCGCCTGCAGGTTCGGCGAGGGCGTGTGGTGGACGACGAGCAGCCGCGGCATGCCGCCATCCTCCGCTGTCGAGGTGCGCACCGCGGGCGGCTGCCCCACGATCTGCGCTGGTGGGAGGGGGATGCGCGTGCCCGCCGGGTCGTGTCGGACGTGCCGGACGAAGGAGTCCCCCGCCGTGAGTTCCTACCGCTACAAGTCCAGCGAGCCCGTCGCCGTCGCCGCGCTCGACACGTGGGCGACCTTCTCGGAGCGGGGCCCTGACGACGTTCGTCCGGACCTTCGACGACACCCCTCGCCCGACCGGCCGTGACGCCGCACGTCGACCTGCGGCGGTCTCCGGCGGCTCGAGACCGCAGCAGGTCGACACCCGGCGCGCGCGTGACCGCCGCGGCGGGGGTGCTCGGCGTCGGCCCACGGCGGGACCGCCGCTGCGGGGGCGGACCGCCCGCGGCCGACGCCGGGTCCGGCAGGATCGCCGCCATGGCGGACAACCCCCGGATCGGGCCCATCGAGCGGACCACGAAGCGGTCCTGGGACGAGTGGCTCCGCTTCCTGGACTCCGTCGGCGCGCGGGACCTCGACCACCAGGCGATCGCGCTGCACGTCTACGAGGAGCTCGGCGACGGCTTCGAGCAGCGCGGCTGGTGGACCCAGTCGGTGACGGTCGCCTACGAGCACCACATCGGCCGCCGCGTCCCCGGCCAGCGCTCCGACGGCTCCTTCCAGACCAGCGTCAGCCGGGCCACGCCGCTCGGCATGACCGAGCTCATGGAGCGCTGGCTCGCGTTCGCCGACGGTGACGCGGCCGTGCAGGAGGTCGTCGCCGGCGGGGACCTCAGGGTCAGCGGCACCGACCGGCGCATCACCTGGCGGACGAGGGCGGCCGACGGCTCCTCCGTCGTCGTCACCAGCGAGCCGAAGAGGAACGGGACGGCGTCGCTCGTGGCGACCCAGATGGGCCTGCCCACCCTCGAGGCCAACGAGGCGGCCCGCGCGCGGTGGGCGGGGATCGTCGAGCGGTTCCTGGCGGGCGCGCAGCCGGGACGCTGACCCGCGGTCGGTCACCGCCGCGGCCCGCGCGCTCCCCCGTCGCCGGCCCGCCCGCCCTGCACGAGGAACGAGACGCCCAGCCCCAGGAGGACGAGCAGCTCCAGGGCCGCCGTCCACCACTCCGCGGCGTCGTCCCCGACGACGAGCTGGACGACGGCGAGTGCGGCCAGCACCAGCCAGCCGGCGGCGAGGGCGTACGACAGGCGCGGTGACCGGGGCCTGCTGCGCGTGGACGGGGACCGCTGTGAACCACCGACGGGTGCGTTCATGTAGCGACCCTAGGGACGCCCGGCCCGGTTCAGGGGTGTTTCCGCCCGCGGCCGGGACACCCCTCCACGCGGCACGCAACCGCTACCCTCCCGCCGCCATCGGCGCGGTGAACGGAGGGACGTGGGCCTCAGGATCGGCACGGGGGTGCTGGCGGCGCTGGTCGTCGGCGCGGCCCTCGGCGCGGTCAGCCGCGCGCTCATGTCCCTGGTCAGCCTCGCGGCCACCGGGTCGAGCACGTTCTCGTGGAGCGGGACGTCCTTCGTCCTGCTGCTCTACGTGCTGGTCGCGCTCCCGGGCGGCGCGGTGGCGGGGCTGACGGTGCACCGCCTGCGGTGGCTGCTGCCGGTCGCCGGGGCGCTGTTCCTCTGCCTGCCGGCCGTCGGGGTGGCCGCGGCGGAGGTCGGTTCGACGACCGGGTTCGGCGCCCTCCAGTGGCTCGGCGTCGTGGGCTCCGGCTCCGCCGTGTTCGCCACCATCGGCCTGCTCCCCCTCCTCACCGTCCGGCTGACCGACCGGTGGCTCGGCCGCCGCCGCACCCCCGCCGGCAGAGGGCCCGTGACCGCGGCCGAGGACACCGCACCGGCGGCTGCCACCCCCTGAGCTCGTTGTCGGCACTAGCGTGGCGCGATGGCCATCGAGGTCCACCCGGCGACGCGGGAGCGGTTCGACGACGTCGCGACGGTGCTCGGCCCGCGGAACCCCGACGCGAACGTCTGCTGGTGCCTGAGCCACCGGCTCGACTCGCGGACCAACCGCGAGCTCGTCGGTCCCGCCCGGCGGGAGTACGTCCGCGAGCTGACCGGGCGCCCGGTCGCGCCGGGGGTGCTCGCCTACGACGACGGCGAGGTGGCCGGCTGGGCCGCGGTCGCGCCGCGGGCGGAGCTGCCCTTCGAGCGGTCGCGGAGGATCCCGCACGTCGACGACCTGCCGGTGTGGTCGCTGTGGTGCGTGCGCGTGCGTCCGGGCCACCGCGGGAAGGGCATCGCGCACGCGCTCCTGCAGGGGGCGGTCGGGTACGCGGCGGCGAACGGCGCCCCCGCCGTCGAGGGCTATCCCGCCGACAGCGGGGACGAGCGGGTCGACACGACCATGGCCTACGTCGGCACGCGGCGGATGTTCGAGGCGGCCGGCTTCACCAAGGCCGCGGACACCGACGCCGTCGCCGGCGGGTTCCCCCGCGTCCTCGTGCGCCGCGCCCTCCCCTGAGCCGGGTCGTCACCGGTCGTCACGGCCCGTCGACGAGCGGGCGGCCCACGCCGAGCGCGACCGCCGGCGTGCGCGGGACGTCGTCCGGCGTCCACGGGCGCACGAGGCTGGCCCCAGGAGCGACGGGCACGGGACCGGCTGTCAGGAGTGGGCGATGACCAGGGTGGCGATCGTGACCGGAGGCGCCTCGGGGATCGGGCGGGCGTTGGGTGCGGCGCTGGTGCGCCGGGGTGACCAGGTGGTCCTCGCGGACGTCGAGGGTGCGGCCGCGACCGAGGCCGCCGGGGAACTCACGGCCCTCGGCCCGGGGACGGCGTCGGGGGTGGCCCTGGACGTGCGGGACGCGACCGCGGTCGAGGCGCTGGTGACCGGCACCGCGGCGCGGCACGGCCGGCTGGACCTGCTGTTCAACAACGCCGGAGTGGCCTGGGGCGGCCCCGTGGAGGAGCTGTCCCTCGCCCACTGGGACCGGATCGTCGACGTCAACCTGCGCGGCGTCGTCCACGGCGTGCAGGCCGCCTACCCCCTGATGCTGCGGCAGGGGTCCGGGCACATCGTCAACACCGCGTCCCTGGCCGGGTTGCTGCCGATGCCCGGCAACGTCCCGTACGGCACGACGAAGTGGGCGGTGGTCGGCCTGTCGCTGTCCCTCCGCACCGCGGCGGCGCCTCTGGGCGTGCGGGTCAGCGTGGTGTGTCCGGGCGCCGTGGACACCCCGCTGCTGGACCAGCGGACACCGGCGGACCTCCCGCGCGTCCCCACCGCGGAGGCCATCGACGTCCGCGCGGCGCTGACCCGGGCCAGCGGGGGCCGCCTGTACGGCGCCGACGCGCTGGCCGCCGACGTGCTGCGCGGGGTGGACCGCAACCGGGCGGTCGTCGTCGCCCCCCGGCAGGCGCGGGTCATGTGGCGGCTGATGCGCCTGTCGCCGTCCCTGGTGATGCGCCTCGAGCAGGGGATGATGGCCCGCGAGATGGCTGCCCTGTCGGCCCCGGCCGCGGCGGTGCCGACGCCGAGGACGGAGCCCGCCGAGGACGTCCGCACCTCCGGCTGACAGGACCCGGGCCCGTAGTGGAGCGCCCGCTCCACTACGGTGACCTCGTCCGTCCACGGAGGAGGTCCCGATGCCCCGGCCCCGGGTCCACGCGCCCGACGCGGTCCTCGACGCCGCCGAGGAGCTGCTCGTCGACCGGGGCCGCGCGCAGCTGACCGTCCGCGCGCTGGCCGCCCGGTCGGGGGCCTCGAACGGCAGCATCTACCACGCCTTCGGCTCGCTGGAGACCGTCGTGGGTGCCGCCTGGCTGCGCCGCGCGCGGCAGTTCCTCGACCAGCAGGAGGCCGCCGTCGCCGCGGCCGGCCGGGACGCCCGCCGCGCCGTGCAGGCCGCCGCGGACGCCCCGGCCCGGCTCGCCGGGCAGGACCTGCGGGCGGCGCGGCTGCTGGTCGGGCTGCCGCGCGACGACGTGCTCGCCGACGCCGTCGCCCCCGACGTCGCCGACGGCCTGCGCGCCCTGGACGCCGCACTGCTCGACACGCTGCGCCGGCTCGCCCGCTCGCTGTGGGACCGCGACGACGCGGCCGCCGTCGGTGCCGTCACCACCTGCGTCGTGCGGCTGCCCGCCGCCCTGCTCTTCCCCGGGATCCGCGCCGGGCGGGTGCACCCGCACACCCGCACCCAGCTCGCCGCCGCCGTCGGCGCGGTCGTCGACTGCGGCCCGCCGGCCTGAGCCCGCTCCACCCCACCCACCGAACCGGGAGACCACCGTGCCCACGCTCGACCGCTCCGACGACGTCTTCGTGCTCGACCTCGGCGCCGACGAGAACCGCTTCTCCCCCGACTGGCTCGCCGCCGTCGACGCCGCCCTGGACGAGGTGGAGGGCGCCTCCGGGCCCCGCGCCCTGGTCACCACGGCCACCGGCAAGTTCTTCTCCAACGGCCTGGACCTGGCCTGGCTGCTCGAGCACCCCGACCAGCGGGACGCCTACGTGGGCACGGTCCAGCGGCTGTTCGCCCGCGTGCTGGCGCTGCCGGTCGTGACCGTGGCGGCGGTCCAGGGCCACGCCTTCGCCGCCGGGGCGATGCTCGCGCTCGCGCACGACCAGCGGGTCATGCGCGCCGACCGCGGCTTCTGGTGCCTGCCCGAGATCGACATCGACCTCCCCTTCAGCCCCGGCATGTCCGCCCTGGTCCAGGCCCGGCTGACCCCGCAGACGGCGCACGTGGCGATGACCACCGGCCGCCGCTACGGCGGCACCGACGCCCTCGCCGCGGCGATCGTCGACCGCGCCGTCGTCGAGGAGGAGGTCCGCCCGGCCGCCGTCGAGATCGCCGCCGCGCACGCCGGGAAGGCCGGCCCGACCCTGGGCACCATCAAGTCCCGCCTGTACGCCCCGGTCCTCGCGCTGCTGCGGGGCGAGGTGTCACCCCGGGGCTGAGCGGGGGCCGAGGGCGGCCAGCAGTCCGGCGCGGGCGGTGGCCAGCGACGGGCCGTACCAGGTCAGCGCCCGCCCGGACACCAGCACCGACCGCACCCCGGGGAACGCCTCGGGGCCGTCGTCGGCAGTGAAGACGTAGGGCTCGTCGGGCAGCACGACGACGTCGGGCCGCGCGGCGCGGACGTCGTCGACGGCGACGTGCGGGTAGCGGTCCTCCCCCTCCCCGAAGGCGTTGACCAGGCCCAGGCGGGCGAGCACGTCGCCGGTGAAGGTGCGCGGGCCGACCACCATCCACGGGTCCCGCCACACCGGCACCGCGCAGCGCAGCGGCGGCTCGGGCGCCGGCCGCGCCCACTCGCGCGCGGCGTCCGTCAGCCACGCCGGCTCGGGGACCGCCAGCGCCTCGGCGAACAGCCGGCGCATCGAGGCCAGCGCCTCGTCCACCGACTCGACGACGGTCACCCAGACCGCGATGCCCGCCGCGCGCAGCCGGTCGACGTCCAGGCGCCGGTTCTCCTCCCGGTTGCAGACGACGACGTCCGGCGCCAGCGCGACGACCGCCGCCCGGTCGGGGTTCTTGGTGCCGCGGACGCGCGGCACGTCGAGCCCGGCCGGGTGGGTGCACCAGTCGGTGGCGCCGACCAGCCGGTCGGGCACGGTCACCGCCAGCGCCTCGGTCAGCGAGGGCACCAAGGAGACCACCCGGCGCGCCGGCCCCGCCAGCGGGACCGGCTCCCCCAGGTCGTCGACCGGGGCGGCAGAAATGGCCATTTCTGCCGCTAGACGTTGCGGCGGTACTGGCCGCCCACCTCGAAGAACGCGTCGGAGACCTGGCCGAGCGAGCACACCCGGACGGCGTCCATCAGCGCGTCGAAGACGTTGCCGCCCGTCGTCGCCGCCTCCTGCAGCCGGGCGAGCGCGGTCGGCGCCTCGTCGGCGTGCCGGGCGTGGAAGTCGGCCAGCCGGTCCAGCTGCGACTGCTTCTCCGCCTCGGTGGCCCGGGCCAGCTCCAGCTCCTTCGACGGAGCGTCGTCGCGGTGCGGATCGACGAAGGTGTTGACGCCGACGATCGGCAGCGAGCCGTCGTGCTTGCGGTGCTCGTAGAGCATCGACTCGTCCTGGATCCGGCCGCGCTGGTAGCCGGTCTCCATGGCACCCAGCACGCCGCCGCGCTCGGCGATCCGGTCGAACTCGGCCAGCACCGCCTCCTCGACCAGGTCGGTGAGCTCCTCCACGATCGCCGACCCCTGCAGCGGGTTCTCGTTGCCGGCCAGCCCCCACTCCCGGTCGATGATCATCTGGATGGCCAGCGCCCGGCGCACCGAGTGCTCCGACGGCGTGGTCACCGCCTCGTCGTAGGCGTTGGTGTGCAGCGAGTTGGCGTTGTCGTAGATCGCGCACAGCGCCTGCAGGGTGGTGCGGATGTCGTTGAAGTCCATCTCCTGCGCGTGCAGCGACCGGCCCGACGTCTGCACGTGGTACTTGAGCTGCTGCGACCGCGCGCCGGCGCCGTAGCGGTCGCGCATCGCGACCGCCCAGATCCGCCGGGCCACCCGGCCGATCACCGTGTACTCGGCGTCCATCCCGTTGGAGAAGAAGAAGCTCAGGTTGGGCGCGAAGTCGTCGATCGCCATGCCGCGGGCGAGGTAGGCCTCGACGTAGGTGAAGCCGTTGGCCAGCGTGAAGGCGAGCTGGCTGATGGGGTTCGCCCCGGCCTCGGCGATGTGGTAGCCGGAGATCGAGACCGAGTAGAAGTTGCGCACCCGGTGCTGGATGAACCACTCCTGGATGTCGGCCATGCAGCGCAGCGCGAACTCGGTCGAGAAGATGCAGGTGTTCTGACCCTGGTCCTCCTTGAGGATGTCGGCCTGCACCGTGCCGCGGACGTTGGCCAGCACCCAGGCGCGGACCTCCTCGGCCTCGGCGGCGTCGGGCTCGCGGCCCTCCTCCTCGCGGAACCGGTCCAGCCGCTGCTCGATCGCGGTGTTCATGAACATCGCGAGGATCGCCGGCGCGGGGCCGTTGATCGTCATCGACACCGACGTCGTGGGCGCGCACAGGTCGAACCCGTCGTAGAGCACGCGCATGTCGTCGAGGGTGGCGATGGAGACGCCGGAGGTGCCGACCTTGCCGTAGACGTCGGGCCGCGGCTGCGGGTCGCGGCCGTAGAGGGTCACCGAGTCGAACGCCGTGGACAGCCGGGTGGCCTCGTTGCCGGCCGACAGCACCCGGAACCGCCGGTTGGTGCGGAACGCGTCGCCCTCGCCGGCGAACATCCGCGCCGGGGCCTCGCCGGAGCGCTTGAACGGGAAGACGCCGGCCGTGTACGGGAAGGAGCCGGGCAGGTTCTCCCGCCGCAGGAAGCGCAGCAGGCCGGCGGCGTCGGAGGTCCGGGGCAGCGCCACCCGCGGCACCTTCGTCCCGGACAGCGTCTCCCGGGTCAGCGGCGTGCGGATCTCCTTCCCGCGGACCGTGTAGACGAACTCGTCGCCGGAGTACTGCTCCACCCGCGCCGGCCACTCCTCGAGCAGCGCGCGCACCTCCGGCAGCAGCTCCCGGTCGGCGGCCTCCGCGGCCTCACGAGCGGCTGCGGCCGCGTCCCCGTCCAGCACCTCGGCCGCGGTGGTCAGGTGCTCGCGGCGGCGGACGACGGCGGCCTGCTCCTCGGTCACCCGGTGGTGCGCGCGCACCGCCTCGGCCACCTCGGCGAGGTACCGCGACCGCGACGACGGGACGACGCTGGCCAGCCCGGTCGAGGCGCGCACGTCCACCCGCGGCAGGACGCCGGTGCCCGCGGGCAGGCCCTTCTCGGCGAGCAGGCCGAGCAGGTGCTGGTAGAGCGCGGTGACGCCGTCGTCGTCGAACCGGGCGGCGCTGGTGCCGAACACCGGCATCTGCTCCCACGGGGTGCCGAACGCCTCGCGGTTGCGCACCATCTGCCGGGCGACGTCGCGGCGGGCGTCCTCCGCGCCGCGGCGCTCGAACTTGTTGATCGCGACGACGTCGGCGAGGTCGAGCATGTCGATCTTCTCGAGCTGCGAGGCGGCGCCGAACTCCGGCGTCATGACGTAGAGCGAGACGTCGCTGAACGGCACGATCGCCGCGTCGCCCTGCCCGATGCCCGGCGTCTCCACGATCACCAGGTCGAACCCGGCGGCCTTGACCGCGGCGAGGACGTCGTCGAGGTGCGCGGGCACCTGGGCGCCGGCGGCGCGGGTGGCCATCGAGCGGAAGAAGGTGTGCGAGCCCTCACCGGACTCCAGCGCGTTCATCCGGATCCGGTCGCCGAGCAGCGCGCCGCCCCCGCGGCGGCGGGTGGGGTCGACCGCGACGACGGCGACCCGCAGCTTGTCCTCCTGGTCGCGGCGCAGCCGGCGCAGCAGCTCGTCGGTGAGCGAGGACTTGCCCGACCCGCCGGTGCCGGTGATGCCCAGGACCGGCACGGTGCGGGCCGCGGCGGCCTCGCGCACGCGGGCGGCGAGCGCCTCGTCGGCGCCGGCCTCCAGCACGCTGATCGCCCGCGCCAGCGCCCGCGGGTCGCCGGTGAGCAGCGCGTCGACGTCGGGGCCCTCGGTGGTGAGGTCGACGTCGCAGGCGCGGACGAGCTCGTTGATCATCCCGGGCAGGCCCAGGCGGGCGCCGTCCTCGGGGCTGAACACCCGCACCCCGCGCTCGGCGAGCAGCGCGATCTCCTCGGACACGATGACGCCGCCACCGCCGCCGAAGACCTGCACGTGGCCCGCCCCGGCGTCGGCCAGCCGCTCCTTGAGGTAGCTGAAGTACTCGACGTGCCCGCCCTGGTAGCTGGAGATCGCGACGCCCTGCACGTCCTCCTCGACGGCGGCGCGCACCACCTCGTCGACGCCGCGGTCGTGACCGAGGTGCACCACCTCCGCGCCCTGGCTCTGCAGCAGCCGCCGCATCACGTTGATCGCCGCGTCGTGCCCGTCGAACAGGCTGGCCGCGGTGACGAAGCGGACGGGGTGGACGGGCACGTGCAGCTGCGCAGACGCCATGGCTGAACGGTAGGCCTGATTTAGTAGGACGTCCAACCATCTCGGCGTGTCCCGCACGGGGCGTCGCCGACCGGCCCGGAGACGGCGTCCCGGTGGGAGGCTCTGCGGCACGCGCGGGAACCCCTCGTCAGGTCCCGGCCGTCGTGTCAGGGTGCCCGCCGTCCCCGAACCGAACGGAGCAGCACCCCCATGGCCTTCCGCAACCTGATGGCGAAGCTCGGCGCCGGCAACGCGAGCGTCGACGCCGTCCTCGACCGCCCGGTGACCACCCCCGGCGGCACCGTGACCGGCACCGTGCACCTCACCGGCGGGCAGGTCGCCCAGGAGATCAACGTGATCCGGGTGTCCCTGCAGGCCACCGTGGAGGTGGAGAGCGGCGACCACGAGTGGAGGGAGAACGTCACCTTCGGCACCGCGCCGATCGCCGGCGCCGGCCGGATCGAGGCGGGCGCCAAGGCGGCGATCCCGTTCAGCTTCCCGGTGCCCTGGCAGTGCCCGTTCACGACGCTCGACGGCTGGACGCTGCGCGGCGTGAAGATCGGTCTGCGCACCAAGGTCGACATCCCCGGCGCCGTCGACCCCGGCGACCTCGACGCGGTCACCGTCGAGCCGCTGCCGGTGCAGCGCACCGTGATCCAGGCGCTCGGCGGCCTGGGCTTCGGCTTCCGCGGCGCCGACGTCGAGAAGGGCCGGCTGGCCGGCAGCGACCTGCCCTTCTACCAGGAGGTCGAGTTCGCGCCGCCGTCGTCGCTGCGCAGGAACATCAACGAGCTCGAGGTGACCTTCCTGGCCGGCCCTCAGGGCGTCGAGGTCGTGCTCGAGGTGGACCGGCGCGGCGGCCTGCTCACCGAGGGCCGCGACGTCGGCGGCCGGCTCCGCTTCGGCCTGCACGAGACCGACGTGTCCGGGGTGGCGGCGCAGCTCGACGCCGCCGTCCGCCAGCTCGGCGCCCGGCGCGGCTGGCTCTGAGCAGCCCGGACCGGGCCCTGACACGGGACGGGGCGGCCGCGCGCCTGCGGGACCTCCCGCGGCGCGCGGCCGGCCGCCCCGACCTGCGGCATGCCGCCGTCGCCGTCTGCGTCACCTGCGCCGGCGACGTCCCGGCCCTGCTGGTCACCCGCCGCGCGGCCGGGCTGCGGGCGCACGCCGGGCAGTGGGCGCTGCCCGGCGGCCGGCTCGACCCGGGCGAGACCCCGGTGCAGGCCGCGCTGCGCGAGCTGGAGGAGGAGGTCGGACTGGTCCGCGGGGAGGACGACGTCCTCGGCCTGCTCGACGACTACGTGACCCGCTCCGGCTACGTCATGACGCCGGTGGTCGTGTGGGCCGGCGACGCCGGGGAGCTGCGCCCGGCCGAGGCCGAGGTGGCCGCGGCGTACCAGGTGCCGCTGGCCGACCTCGACGTCGAGCCGGCGCTGGTGTCCATCCCCGAGTCCGACGCCCCGGTCATCCGGCTGCCGCTGCTCGGCGGGTGGGTGCACGCCCCGACCGCCGCGGTCGTGTACCAGTTCTGCCAGGTGGTGTGCCGCGGGCTGCCCACCCGCGTGGCCCACCTGGAGCAGCCGGTCTTCGCCTGGCGCTAGCGGCGGTGCCAGCGGGCGGCGCCGTAGGAGGCCAGCCCCAGCACGATCCCCGACAGGACGGCGCTGCGCCTCGCCACGTCGCCCTCGGCGCGGGAGGTCCACACCGCGGCGGCGTCCAGCGCGGTGAGCAGCAGCGTCACCTCGGTGGTCCGCCGCGCCTGCGGCGCCGGGGTGACCAGCAGCGCGGCGCCCATCGCGATGTTGCGGGCCGCGCCCAGGCGCACCAGCAGCGGCAGCGCGACGTCGCCCCGCGCGGCGTCGGGGCGCACCCCGAGCGTCCGCGCGATCCACCGGGGCGCGAACAGCGCCGCCGTCCCGATCCACATCGACAGCGACCCGACGGTCCTGCGGGTGACGTCCCAGTCGTGACTGCTCACGGGCGGCCCTTGCCCGCGGACGCCCTGCTCGAACCGGCGGCGAGCACCAGCACGACGGCGAGGAACGGCAGCGTCGCCCAGCTGGCCACCACGTCGCTGACCGTCGCCACGGTGAACGCCGCCGCCGACGGGGCGTCCAGCGGGCCGACCACGCCGTCGACACCGAGCGCGGCCACCGACGCCGGGACGGTCAGCAGCGCCGACACCGCGCCGCCGAGCACCACCCCGGCGAGCACCGCGGCCGGCGAGGTGCGCACCGCCCGCAGCGCGGTCGCCGTCCCCCGTCCCAGCGCGCCGGCGGGCCGCCCCCGGCCGTCGCCGGGCAGGCCGGTGAGCGCGCCGGTCAGCCACAGCTGGGCGATCAGGGCGGTGGCGAAGCCGACGACGTCGACCAGCAGCGCGTGCCCGACGCCCGGGTCGTCGTACACGAGCAGCTGGCGCAGCACGTCGGGGACGGTGTTGACCAGCGTGACCGCGAGCGAGAGGGCGTAGACCCGCCCGGCGTGCCGGCGCAGCAGCGCCAGGGTCTCCCGGACGACCGCGGGGACGCGCACGCCCGCCGTCGTCGTGCCCGGTGCGGTCGTGCCCCGGGTGGTCATGCCCGCGTCGCGACGGCCTGGACCCAGCGGTCGCCGGCCGCCCGCCGCAGCCGCCCCGGCGGCACCTCCAGCCCGTGCGCGCTCAGCTCGGCCAGCAGCTGCTCGGTGGAGAACCGGTCGGCCGGGTGGCGGGAGACCGCGCGCAGCCACTGCGCGTCGACGAACCGCGCGGTCATCTCGGTGAGCGCCAGCTGCCCGCCCGGGCGCAGCACCCGCGCGACCTCGGCGACGGCGGCCCGCCAGTCGGGGATGTGGTGCAGCGCGTGGAAGTCGACGACGAGGTCGGCGCTCGCGTCGTCGACCGGGAGCGCGGTGGCGTCCCCGACGCGGAAGGTGACCCGGTCGGCGAGGTCGGCGCAGGCGATCCGGGCGCGGCCGACGGTGGCCGGGTACAGGTCGAACGCCGTCACCCGCGTGGCGCCGAGCCGCTCGACTGCGACCCGCGCGCCCAGGCCGCGGCGGCCGGTGCCGATCTCGACGACGCGCTCGCCGCGGGCGCCGAGGCGGCGCAGGATCCGCCCCTCGACCCGCAGGCCGATCTCGTACCGGGGACGGGAGTCGACCCAGAGGCGGTTGGCGTCGACGTAGGTGGGGGGCACGGTGCGGCTCCCGTGCGCGGCAGTCATGTCGGACGGCTACCCACGTCGCGGGCGAGCGCACCGTAGACGTCGCGGGCGTGGTCGAAGACGAGGAAGTGCCCCTCGCCGGCGTGCCAGTGCGCGGTGACCGACGGCAGCATCCCGGCGAGCACCCGGCCGAGCGCGACCGGCACCTGCCAGTCCTGGGTGCCGTGCCAGATGTGGACGTGCTGGCGGACCTCCCCCACGGGGAAGCCCCACGGCCGGAACAGCAGCGCCCGGTCCTCGGCCAGCACCCCGGCGCCCTGGCGCAGCCCCTCGGTGAACGTCCGCGCCAGCACCCGCCGCACCGCGGGCCGCCCGATCACCCGCCGGTCGGCCGGGTTCAGCCGCAGCTGCAGGTAGCGGGGCAGCAGCTGCGGGCGGACGGTGAGCGGCGCGAACACCGGCAGCAGCAGCGCCGCCGTCGCCGGGGACGGGCGGTGCGCGGCGGCCCGGACCGACGTCGGCAGCCAGCCCGGCCACGGCCACGGGACGTCCGGCGGCGGGGCGCCGCCGAGGATCCCCACGGCGGACACCCGGTCGGGCAGGGCGTGCGCGCAGGCCAGCGCGTAGGCGGCGCCGCCGGACAGCGAGAGGACGGCGAACCGGTCGATGCCGAGGGCGTCGAGCAGCTGGACGACGTCGCCCGGCCAGTCGGTCACCCGCCGGCCCGGCTGCGGGTCGGAGGCGCCGAAGCCGGGCCGGTCGGGGACGACGAACCGCACGCCCCACCGGCGGTAGGCGGCGGGGTCCTCGACGTGCCGCTCCAGCCGGGAGCTGGGCGAGCCGTGGCAGCCGAGCACCGGCCGGCCGTCGGGGTCGCCCCACTCGGCGTAGGCCATCGTGCGGCCGTCGCGCAGCTGCAGCCGGCCCTCGCGGGGCCCGTCGGCGGAGTCGGTGCCGGGGTGCATGCCCGGGGGCTACCCGGCGGGCGGGCGGGTCAGGCGCGGCGGCCGAGCAGCGCCAGGACCCGCGTCGGCCGGTCGGCGCCCTCCGGCGCGTCCACCTGCCGGCAGATGCCCTCCGTGTAGAGGGCGTCGCCCCAGGTGCGGGCGCCGGACTCGATGCGGTCGAGCTCGGCGGCGGTCAGCGTCGCGTCCTGTCCGGTGGCGCGGGCGAGGTCCCAGCGGTGGACGACCATGTCCCACACGTAGAACTGCGCCAGGGTCTCCCCCACCGTCGTCGGGCCGGAGTAGCCGTCGTAGCCGGCGTCGGCGACGGCCGGGTCGGCGACGGCGGCGAGCACCCGGTCGGCGTGCTCGCGCAGCGCCGCGGCGGGGCCGGCGGCGACGTCGGGCGCGGGACCGAGGTCGACGCCCCGGCCGGTGAGGAACTCGCGCTGGGTGTCGACGAGGTGCGCCACCAGGTCGCGGGCGGTCCAGTCCTCGCACGGCGTGGCGGCGTCCCACCCGGCGGCGGGCACGGCGTCGGCGACGGCGAGCAGCGGCTCGAGGACGGCGGCGTAGTCGGCGGCGATCGGGGTGGTGGTCGTCGTGTCCATGGCCCGAGCCTGGCCGCGTGCGGCAGCCTGCGTCTTGATGGAACCCGACAGCACCGCCGTCCCCCGCCGCGACGCCGTCGAGCGGGCGCACCTGCGCGACCCGCGCGACGCCTCGCACGTCATGTACCGCTACGAGGTCACGGGCCCCCTGGCCGCGCTGGTGCAGCGGTTCTGGATCCCGGTGTGGTCGGTGGCGCCCGGCGGGGAGGCGGTGCAGCGGGTGCTGCAGTACCCGGTCTGCCTGCTCGTCGTCACGCCGGACTACGCCCGCTTCTACGGCGTCGTGTCGGGGCTGTCGACGACGACGCTCACCGGCGACGGCTGGGCGGTCGGCGTCATGCTCACCCCCGCCGCGGGCGCGCTGGTGGCCGGCGGGCCGGTGGCCCCGTTCACCGACCGGCACGTCGACGTCGGCGAGGTGCTCGGCGGCGGCGGCGCCCGGCTGGCCGCCCGGGTGCGCGCGGCGATGGCGGCCGACCCGCACTCCCCCGCCGCGCACGCGCAGGCGCGGGCCGCCTACGACGACGCGCTGCGCCGGTTCCTGCCGGTCGACGAGGAGGGCGCGCTGGTGGACCGGCTGGTCGCGCTGGTCGAGTCGCGGCCGGACCTCACCCGCGTGGACCAGTTGTGCGCCGAGACGGGGCTGTCCGAGCGCGCGCTGCAGCGGCTGGTGTCCCGCCGGCTGGGCCTCACGCCCAAGTGGCTGGTGCAGCGGCGTCGGCTGCAGGAGGCCGCGGGCCGGCTGCGCGACCGGACGGCGACGCTCGGCGGGGTCGCCGCCGACCTGGGCTACGCCGACCAGCCGCACCTGACCCGCGACTTCGCCCGGGTCACCGGGATGACGCCGGGCGAGTTCGCCGCGCGGTACGCGCAGTAGCGGCCGTCGTGCTCCCGCGACAGCTCGTCGATCTGCGCCCGCGCCCCGGGGCCGGTGGTCGTGCCGGTCACCCGGCCGCGCGCCTCGGTGCAGGCGGGCTCGCGGGTGACCGGGTGGAGCGAGGGGCCGTCCCGGGTGTCCGCCACCGCGGGTACCCACCCCGTCCGGTTCCGGTGCACGCCGTCCGTGTTGCGGGCCCCGACCCGGCAGCCCACCGTGGGGCGACCGCCGTCCCCTCCCCGTCCTGGAGCTGCCATGGCCTCCCTGTCGAAGGACCCGGGCGCCGCCCCGTCCGCCGGCGACCGCCCGACCCCTCGACAGCGAGGCGACCGCACGCACTGGCTCTACATCGCGGTGATCGCGGCGGTGGTCCTCGGGATCGTCGTCGGCCTGGTGTTCCCCGGCTTCGCCACCTCGCTGGAGTGGCTGGGGACGGCGTTCGTCGGGTTGATCAAGATGCTCATCGCGCCGGTCATCTTCTGCACGATCGTGCTGGGCATCGGCGCGATCCGGAAGGCCGCCGCGGTGGGCCGGATCGGCGGCCTGGCGCTGGGCTACTTCCTGCTGATGTCCACGGTCGCGCTGGCGATCGGGCTGGTCGTGGGCAACCTGCTGCACCCCGGTGACGGGCTGGCGCTGTCGGAGGAGCTGCGCGGCCGCGGCTCGGAGCTGGCCGAGACCGCCGAGGAGAGCGGCGGCACGGTCGACTTCCTGCTCGGCCTGATCCCGACGACGCTGGTCTCCGCGCTCACCGACGGGTCGGTGCTGCAGGCGCTGCTGGTCGCGCTGCTCGCCGGGTTCGCCATCCAGGCGATGGGCGCGTCCGGGGAGCCGCTGCTGCGCGGGATCGGGCACCTGCAGAAGCTCGTCTTCCGGATCCTCGCGATGGTCATGTGGCTGGCCCCGGTCGGCGCGTTCGGCGCGATCGCGGCGGTGGTCGGCGAGACCGGCGTCGACGCGCTGAAGAGCCTCGCCGTGATCATGCTGGGCTTCTACGCCACCTGCGCGGTGTTCGTCTTCGTGGTCCTGGGCCTGATCCTGCGGCTGGTGGCGCGGCTCAACGTCTTCCGGCTGCTCAGGTACCTGGGCCGGGAGTTCCTGCTCATCCTGTCGACGTCGTCGTCGGAGACGGCGCTGCCGCGGCTGATCGCGAAGATGGAGCACGCCGGGGTCAGCCAGCCGGTGGCCGGGATCGTCGTGCCGACCGGCTACTCGTTCAACCTCGACGGCACCGCCATCTACCTGACGATGGCCTCGCTGTTCATCGCCGAGGCGCTCGGCGACCCGCTGTCGATCGGCGAGCAGGTCGGCCTGCTGCTCTTCATGATCATCGCGTCCAAGGGCGCCGCCGGGGTCACCGGCGCGGGGCTGGCGACCCTCGCCGGCGGCCTGTCGGCGCACCGGCCCGAGCTGCTCGACGGCGTCGGGCTGATCGTCGGCATCGACCGCTTCATGTCCGAGGCCCGCGCGCTGACCAACTTCGCCGGCAACGCGGTCGCCACCGTGCTGGTGGCCACCTGGACCCGGCAGCTGGACCGCGAGCGGCTCGAGGCGGCGCTGTCGGGTGCGGCGCCCTTCGACGAGGCCCGCATGCTCGACGAGCACGGCGGGTCCGAGCTGCCCGACGACGCCACCAGCGCCGGCCCCGGCGGCCGGGACGCCGACGCCGGGCTGCGCCGGCTGGCCGGGAGCTCGAAGCGGTAGCCGCGGCGGGCTGGCCGGGCGACGCCGCGGCGCTGGCCGCCGAGCAGGACCGGCTGGCCCCGCTGCGCCCGCCGCCGTGGACCCCGCCCGCGGGGCCGCTCGCCGGCGCGGTGGCCGCGGTCGAGGACGCGGCAGGGCTGGTCGCGGCGGCGGTGCTGGGGGACGCGGCCGCCGTCGTCCGGAGGCCGGCGGCGGGCCCCTACGCGCCGGCGCTGCTCGCGCTGCGGGAGGGGCCGCCGCTGGCCGCCGCGGTGGCCGGGCTGCCCCGCCGGCCGGACGTCCTGCTCGTCGCGGCGGCGGGACGGGACCACCCGCGGCGGGCCGGGCTCGCGCTGCACCTGGGCGCCGTGCTGGACCTCCCGAGCGTCGGCGTCACCGACCGGCCGCTGGCCGCCCGCGGCGACCCGCCGGGGCCGGCGCGCGGGGACGCCGCTCCCCTGCTGCTCGGCGGCGAGGAGGTGGCGCGGGCGGTGCGGGTGGTGCCCGGGGTCCGCCCGGTGGTGGCCTCGGCCGGCTGGCGCACCGGCCCGGCGACCGCGGCCGCCGTCGTCCTGGCGACGACGGCCGGCGTCCGCACGCCGGAGCCGCTGCGCGCGGCCCGCCGGGTGGCCCGGCTCAGCCGCGGTCGGCCGGGGTGAGGCCCTCGATCACCGCGGCCATGTCCACCGCGCCCGGGTCCTCGAGCCGGCCGGCGGCGATGAGCCGGCCGTCATCAGCCCGCCCTCGAGGTGGGCGCAGGCGGAGTCGACCGGCCCGCCCTCCATCGCGTCGAGGGAGTGCTGCGGGTCCTGGCCGAGGGCGCGGGCCAGCGCGATCGCCTGCGCGGTGCCGGCGGTGAGCACGAACAGCCACGAGTCGCAGGCGAGCTCGAGCCGGCTGCCGGCGCCCGCCTCGCCCAGCCACAGGGTCTTCGAGCCCAGCGCGTCGAACACCGGCGCCAGCCGCTCGCGCGCCTCCGGGCCGCTGGCCAGCAGGGTCAGCGCGCCCTTCGCGGCCGGCTCCCTGGTGCCGAGCACGGGGCAGTCGACGAGCACCAGGTCCAGCTCGCGGGCCGCCGCGACGGTGCGGTCGGCGCCCTCGACGCCGACGGTGGAGCACTGCAGCCACGTCGTCCCGGCGGCGGGGCGGCCTGCCGGACGACGTCGAGCACCGCGTCGGCGTCGAGCAGCACGGTCAGGACGACGTCGGCGCCGCCGGCCGCCTCCGCCGGGGACCCGAACGCCTCCGCGCCGGTGCCGGTGAGCGCCCGCGCCTCGGCGGGGTCCCGGTTCCCCGTCCGGACGGGCAGCCCGGCCCGCCGCAGCGAGGTGACCATCCCCGCGCCCATCGTCCCGGTGCCGAGCACCCGCCACCGTCGGTCCGGCCGTGCGGGTCCTCCCCGGGGATCAGTGGTGCGCGGCGTGGGCGTGGCTGTGCACGCCTTCCGGACCGTGCTGCTCGGCCTCCTCCGCCCGGCTGCGGCGCAGGTCGACCACGCCCAGCACGAGCGCGGCGCCCGCTCCCAGGACGGACACCGCCAGCCCGGCCGCGGCCGCCGTCGGGTAGTCCCCGGACGCCGACAGCACGAGGTAGAACAGTCCGGGCAGCGCCGCGGTGCCGACGGCCGCGCCGAAGCGCTGCGCCGTCTGCAGGCCCCCGCCGGCCGACCCGGCCATGGACACCGGCACGTCGCGCAGGGTCATCGTGATGTTGGGCGAGATGACGAACCCGCCGCCGATGCCGCCCACCAGCAGCGCCGGCGCGATCGCCCACCCGGCCGCCGACGGCGGGACCACCAGCAGGACTCCCGCGGCCGCCGCGAGGCCGACCATGACGCCCGACAGCCCGAACACCGTCAGCCGCCGGCCGTGCCGCTCCACCAACCGCCCGGCCACGACCGCCGCCGACGCCGACCCGAGCGCGAACGGCGTCACCGCCAGCCCCGACTGCAGCGGCGTGTAGTCCAGCCCGGTCTGGAAGAACAGCGCGAACACCAGCCAGATGCCGCTGAACCCGACGAAGTAGACGGTGCCCAGCGCCGCGCCGATGCCGTAGCCGCGGGTCCGCGTGACCAGCCGGGGGTCGAACACCGGCTGCCCGTCGCGGGCCACCACCCGCCGCTCCCACGCGACGAACACCACCAGCAGCGCCGCCCCGACGACGAACAGCCACCACAGCCGCGCGAGCCCGCCGGACTCCGCCTGCACCAGCGGGAAGAGCACGGCCAGCGCCCCGGCGCCGAGCAGCAGCACCCCGGCGACGTCGATCCGCCCGCGCCCGCCGCCCCCGCCGCGGGGCAGCAGCCGCAGCGCGAGCGCGAACGCGACGACGCCGATCGGCACGTTGACGTAGAACAGCCACCGCCAGCCGCCCGGCCCGTCGGCCAGTCCGAGGATGGCGCCGCCGACGACCGGGCCGACGGCGGTGGAGATCCCGACCGTGGCGCCGAACAGGCCGAACGCCCGCCCGCGCTCGGCGCCGCGGAACAGCTGCTGGATGAGGGCGGAGTTCTGCGGCGCCAGGCACCCCGCCGCCAGCCCCTGCACCAGCCGGGCGGCGACCAGCCAGCCCACCGACGGCGCCGCGCCGGCCGCGGCGCTGGAGAGCACGAACCCGGCCAGCCCGAGGAGGAACAGCCGCCGGCGGCCGAACGCGTCGCCCAGCCGGCCGGCGGGGACCAGCATCAGCCCGAAGGTCAGCGCGTACCCGGAGACCACCCACTGCACGGTGGCGGGCGTCGCCCCCAGGTCGGACTGCAGGGAGGGGAGCGCGACCGACACGATGCTGACGTCGAGCAGGCTCATGAAGCCGACCACGAGCGTCACCGACAGCGCGGTCCACCGCTTCGGGTCCGGGCGGTACCCCTCGTCCCCGGCGGGGGCCTGCGACGGGGCGTCGGCGGATGCGCGTGGCGGCACGGGGAGGCCTCTTCCGGGTGCAGCGGGGGCGTGACCGCCGTCCGGCCGGCCGCGCCGTGCTGCCCTACCCGGTCGTGCCCCACCGACACCCGCGGGTGCCGGTGGCGGCCGTCAGTCGAGGACGGCGGTGGCGTCGACCTCGACCAGCAGGTCCGGCTCCGCGAGCGCGGCCACCGGGAGCAGGGTGACCGGCCGGGTCAGGTCGCGGCCGAGCCGGGCCGACGCCCGGGCCACGCCCTCGCCGAGCGCCGGCAGCTTCTCCGGGCTCCAGTCGACGACGTGGAGGACGAGCTTGGCCACGTCGTCGAACGTGCCGCCGGCGGCCTCCAGCGCGGTGGCCACGTTGAGGAACGCCTGCTCGGTCTGCGCGGCGAGGTCGCCCGGGCCGACCGGCTCGCCCTCGGCGGTGCGGGCGACCTGGCCGGCCAGGTAGACGGTGCGGCTGCCGGTGGCGATGGCCATCTGCCGGTAGACGCCGGGGACGGGCAGGCCGGGCGGGTCGATCAGCTGGACGGTCACGGTTCCTCCTCGGGAGTGGCGGGAGCCAGAACATAACGGCGCTATGCGACAGTTCCGGGGTGCCGAGGCGTCCCGACCCGGCCGTCCGCCGGCTGCTGGTCGAGCGGGCGGCGCGGATGCTCGCCGGCCGGGAGCCGGTGACCCTGCGGTCGCTGGTCGAGGGCACCGGCGCCTCGACGATGGCCGTCTACACGCACTTCGGCGGCATGCCGGGGCTGTGGCGCGCGGTGCGGCAGGAGGGCTTCACCCGGCTCGCGGACCGGCTGGACGCCGTCGCCCGCACCGCCGACCCGGTGCACGACCTGGCCGCGCTCGGGGTGGCCTACGCGCGCAACGCGCTGGACGCCCCGGAGCTGTACCGGGCGATGTTCGACGCCCGCGCCGGCCTGGCCGACGCCGCGGCCGCCGACGCGACGTTCCAGCGGCTGGTGGACGCCGTCGCCCGCGCCCGTGACGACGGCCGGCTGGCCGCGGGCACGGACCCGCTCGCCCTGGCCACCCGCTACTGGGCCGCGGGGCACGGCCTGGTGTCGCTGGTCGTGCAGGGCGTGCTGCCCGCCGAGGTCCTCGCGCCGCAGGCCGTGGACACGGCCGTCGCCCTGCTCACCGCCGCCGGTGACGACCCCGCGCGCTGCCGGGCCTCGGTGCAGCGGGCCTGGTCGGGCGGCTGACAGCGCAAGAACGGTCGGGCCACGCGGCCGCCCGGCTCGCCAGACTCGACCCGTGACCCCGCCCGGCCGCGACCGCCTCCGCGAACTGCTCGACGCCGTCCTCGACGAGGAGAACCGCACGCTGTCCGACATGGCCGGCGACGCGTACGCCTCGCCGTTCCACTTCAGCCGGCAGGTGTCCGGCGGCGCCGGGGAGTCCCCGGTCGCGCTGCGCCGCCGGGTGGTGCTCGAGCGCGCGGCCTGGCAGCTGCGGCAGGGCGCGAGCGTGACCGACGCCGCGTTCGCCGCGGGCTACGAGTCGGTCGAGGGGTTCAGCCGGGCGTTCGTTCGCGCCTACGGCCGCAGCCCGGGCTCCGCCCACGCGGGCAGCGCCGCGCGGGACGGGCACTGGCTGCCCGCGCCCAACGGCATCCACTTCCACCCGCCGGCGTCGCTGTGGGTGGCCGACGAGCCCGCACGCCGCGGCGGCGGCGACGAGGTGACCGCGCTGCTGGTGCACCACGGCGTCGAGGACACCCGCGCCCTGCTCGAGCTGGCCAAGGGCCTGCCCGACGGGGAGTACCACCGGGTGCGGGCGCCGGGCCACACGGTCCTCGCCTGGGACGGTGCCGAGGAGACGCTGGCCGCCGTCCTCGACACCCTCGTCTGGTCGCTGGAGGTCTGGGTGGCCTCGATCGAGGGCGGGGAGCACCCCGTCCGCGGCGCCGACGACCCGGCCGCGCTCATCGACCGGCACGACGCCGTCGCGCCGCGCTGGCTCGCCGTCGTCCGCGAGATGGCCCGCCGCGGCGCCTGGGGCGACCGGCTGGTCGACGCGCTGTGCGAGCCGCCGGAGAGCTTCGTGCTCGGCAGCGTCGTCGCGCACGTCCTCACCTTCTCCGCGCACCGCCGGCTGCTCGCCCGGCACTGGCTGCGCGAGGCCGGCGTCGCGGTCGACGCCGGCGACCCCATCGAGTGGCTCTCCCGGAGGGACCGATGACCCGCACCGTCTACTACACCGCCACGACCCTCGACGGCTTCATCGCCGGCCCCGGCCACTCGCTGGACTGGCTGCTCACCCGCGAGGCCGACCACGAGGGCGCGATGGGCTACAAGGCGTTCGAGAAGACCGTCGGCTCGCTGGTCATGGGCGCCTCCACGTACGAGTGGGTGCGCGAGCACGGCGGCCCGGACGCCTGGAGCTACGACCAGCCCGCGTGGGTGCTCACCCACCGGCAGCTGACGCCGTACGAGGGCGCGGACATCCGCTTCACCGCCGCGGACACCCCCGACGAGCTGCGCGCGCTGCACGCGGAGATGACCGCCGCGGCCGGCGACCTCGACGTCTGGGTGGTCGGCGGCGGCCCGGTGGCCGCGCAGTTCGCCGGGGCGGGGCTGCTGGACGAGGTCGTCGTCTCGATCGCGCCGGTCACCCTGGGCGCCGGGATGCCGCTGCTGCCGGCGCACGTCGAGCTGATCACCCGGGAGGTCGCGCAGAACGGCGAGTTCGCCGTCGTGCGCTACGACGTCGCCCGCCCCGGCTCCTGACCCGCCCGGGAAGTCGACAGCTCGACACCTCGACGTCCCGACACCTCGACGTCCCGACACCTCGACGTCCGGACAGCTCGACGAGGCGACGTCCCGACCTGCCGACAGCCCGGCTCAGCCGCGCTCGTGCGGCACGTCGTAGGGCGTCTCGTCCCAGCCCCGCGCGTCGTCGGCGGCGCCGTGGACGTCCCGGCCGACGAGGATGGCGCCGGTCTAAGCCACCATCGCCTCGACGACCGGCCGGCTCCCTTCGGGCGGGGCGGGGAACCAGTCGTGGAGCCCGACGTCGGCCCCGCCGGGACCGCTCACCAGGCCGTCGACGGAGACCGCCGTGTCCGGCAGCACGCGCGCCATGGAGGGAGGACCGGGCGCGCCCGCCGGACTCGGCGGTCAGGCGGTGCGGATCACCGAGACGTCGAACTCCACCTGGATGCGGTCGCTGACGAGCCACCCGCCCGTCTCCAGCGCCGTGTTCCAGGTCAGGCCCCACTCGCTGCGCTTGATCGCCAGCGCGCCCTCGAAGCCGACCCGGGTGTTGCCGAACGGGTCCTTCGCCGAGCCGGTCATCGCGAACTCGACGGTCACCGGGCGGGTGACGTCGCGGATGGTGAGGTCGCCGGTCACCTCGTAGGTGTCGTCGTCGGTCTGCTCGACGTCGGTGGAGGTGAAGACCATCTCCGGGAACCGCTCGACGTCGAGGAAGTCCGGCGAGCGCAGGTGCGCGTCCCGGTCGGCCTGGCCGGTGTCGATGCTCGCGGTCCTGATCCGGATCGTCACGCTGCTGGCCCCGGGCTTCTGCACGTCGAGGTGCGCCTCGCCGGCGAACTCGGTGAACGAGCCGCGGACGGTCGTCACCATCGCGTGCCGCGCCCGGATGCCGATCCGGGTGTGCGCCACGTCGATGGTGTAGTCGCCCGTGACGTCGGCCAGCGCGGCCGTCGCCGCGTCGAAGTCGGTGGGGTCGCTCTCTGCTGCCCGGTGCTTGGCCACGTGTCCGTCCTTCCCCCTCGCTGACACACCATCCTCGCCGATCCCGCCGACGGTGCCACCGCCGGGCTCCGGGACCGGGCGGCGGACGCCCTCAGCGGCCGGGGCGGAACGGGTTGCGGCCCGGCCGGAACAGGGTCTCCTGGGTCAGACTCGCGGCCAGGACGCCGACGCGGGTGGTCACCGAGCCGGTGTACCAGCCGCGCCCGCCGGAGACCGTGTGCGGGACCAGGTCCACGAGCACCCAGTCGTCGAGCCGGGCCGCCCGGTGGAACCACACCGCGTGGTCCAGCGTCGGGCCGGGCGCCGCCTCGTCCTCGGGCAGCGCCGACAGCCCGGTGCCGATGTCGGACAGGTAGGTGAGCGCGCAGGCGTGCACCAGCGGGTCGTCGGGCAGCGCCACGGTGGACCGCGACCAGAACCGGGTGGGCCAGGAGGCGGCCGGGTGCGGCTGGGAGGGGCGGCGGCCGTCCATCGTGAACAGCCGGGGCAGCGCGAACGGCTCGCACTCCGTGGGGTCCTCGGCCGCCGGCGCCGCGGCCACCTGGACGTCGGGCCCGGCGGTGGGCGCCTGGAACGACGCCGACATCGACAGCACCACCTCGCCGCCCTGCACCGCGACCACCCGGCGCGCGGAGAACGACCCGCCGTCGCGGTCGCGGTCGACGCGGAAGACGGTCGGCCGGGCGGCGTCACCGCTGCGGAGGAAGTAGCCGTGCAGCGAGTGCGGCAGCCGGTCGGGCGCCACCGTGCGGCCGGCGGCGAGCAGTGCCTGCGCCGCGACCTGCCCGCCGTAGAGCGGGAACGGGTCGGTGAACACCAGCGTGCTGCGGTAGAGGTCCCGGTCGATCTCCTCGAGCGTCAGGACGTCGAGCAGGGTCGGCTCTCCCGCGGTCGTGGTCACGACCGGCGAAACTAACCGGGCCCGGAGCCGCCGTGCGAGGCGGCCCCGGAGGAAGGACCCCCGTGCCCCCCACCCCTCGCACGGTCGGGGCGGGCCCCTGCACGGGGGCCGATCCGGAGGGCGGTTACAGCAGCTCGAGGATGGTGGCGTTGGCCTGGCCGCCGCCCTCGCACATCGTCTGCAGGCCGTAGCGGATGCCGTTGTCCCGCATGTGGTGCACCAGCGTCGTCATGATCCGCGCGCCCGAGCCGCCGAGCGGGTGGCCGAGGGCGATGGCGCCGCCGTTGGGGTTGAGCGACTTCTCGTCGGCGCCGAGGTCGGCCAGCCACGCCAGCGGCACCGGCGCGAAGGCCTCGTTGACCTCGAAGACGCCGATCTCGTCGATCGACAGCCCCGACTTCGCCAGCGCCTTCTGCGTGGCCGGGATCGGCGCGGTGAGCATGACCACCGGGTCGGCGCCGGCGAGCACCGCGGTGTGCACCCGGGCGATCGGGCGCAGGCCGAGCTCGGCGGCCTTCTCCGACGTCGTCATGAGCAGCGCGGCCGAGCCGTCGGAGATCTGCGAGGAGTTGCCGGCGGTGATGACGCCGTCCTCCTTGAACGCGGTCTTGAGGCTGCCGAGCTTCTCCACCGACGACTCGCGGATGCCCTCGTCCTGGCTGACGACGGTGCCGTCGGGCGTGGTCACCGGCGCGATCTGGGCGTCGAAGCGGCCCTCGGCGCGGGCGGCGGCGGCCTTCTCGTGGGAGGCGACGGAGAACTCGTCGCACCGCTGGCGCGACAGGCCCCACCGCTCGGCGATCGTCTCCGCGCCCAGGCCCTGGTTGATCTTCGCGCCGCCGTAGCGCTCGGAGAACCGCGTCCCGAACGGGTTGGCGTCCTGCCGCGCGCTGCCCATCGGCACCCGCGACATCGACTCCACGCCGCCGGCGACGACGACGTCGTACTGGCCCGAGACCAGGCCCGCGGCGGCGAAGTGCACCGACTGCTGCGAGGAGCCGCACTGCCGGTCGACGGTCACGCCGGTGACCGTCTCCGGCCAGCCCGCGGCCAGCGCCGCCGTCCGGGCGATGTCGAAGGTCTGCTCCCCGACCTGGGACACGCAGCCCCAGA
Source organism: Geodermatophilus sp. SYSU D01180 (assembly GCF_054050415.1). Lineage (NCBI taxonomy): Bacteria > Bacillati > Actinomycetota > Actinomycetes > Geodermatophilales > Geodermatophilaceae > Geodermatophilus > Geodermatophilus sp. SYSU D01180. Next base: position 235,429 of record NZ_JBJGZH010000002.1, read on the forward strand.
TGACGTCCTCGATCTCGGCCGGGTCGACGCCGGCCCGCTCGGCCAGCGACGTGAGGACGTGCGCGGACAGGTCGACCGGGTGCACCCCGGACAGCCCGCCGTTGCGCTTGCCCACGGGCGTGCGCACCGCCTCGACGATCACCGCGTCACGCATGTCTGCTCCCTCCGACCGGGTGTGGTGCCCGGCACACTAACCCGCGGTCCCGGCCGGCTCGGCGGCACGGGCCGGGCGGCGGGCGAGGAACCCCGCCGCGAGGGCCGCGAGCAGCGCCGCGGTGACCCAGCCGAGCCCGCTGCCGGCCAGCGGCAGCCCCGTCCCCGCCGACGCCCGGACGACGAGCAGCACGGCGGCCACCCCGAGGGCGGTGCCGAGCTGCGCGGCGGTGTTCACCGCGCCGGCCGCCGTCCCCTGCAGCTCCGGGCCGACGTCGGTGCCCAGCGACGTGGCGGCCACCGAGGACAGCCCGATGCCCAGCCCCGCGACGGCGACCGCGGCCGACACCACCCAGGTGCCCCGGCCCGCGCCGAGCAGCGCCGCGTCGCCGACGGCGATGACGGCCAGCCCCGCGGCGGCGGTGGCGCGCGACGAGGTGCGCCGCAGCACCCGCGCGGCCAGGCCCGCGCCGACGACGACGCACAGGCTGAAGGGCACCAGCGCCAGCCCCGCGGCGGTCGCGCCGAGGCCGCCGGCGTCCTGCAGGTGGAGCGTGGCGACGGTGACCGCCGAGCTGGTGGTGGCGGTGTTGGCCGCCGAGGCGAGCACGCCGCGGCGCAGGCGGGGGTGCCCGACGGCGGCCCGCGGCAGCAGGGGGTCCGGCGAGCGCCGCTCGACCGCGGGCAGGCACGCGGCGGCGGCGAGGCCGGCGAGGAGGAGCGCGACGCCGGCGGTCCGGGACGCGCCGCCCTCGAGCAGCGACGCGCCGGCCACCACCGCCGCCACCGCGGCCGTGAGCACCGCGGCACCGGGCAGGTCGAGCGCTCCCCCGGTCCGCCGCGGGGTCGGCGGGGCCGTGCGGTGCACCGCCGCCAGGAGCAGGGCGGCCAGCGGCACCTGCACCCAGAACAGCAGCCGCCAGCCGGCCAGGTCGGTGAGCACGCCGCCGAGCACGAGCCCGCTGGCGCCGGCGGCCGCGCCGGTCGCGCTCCAGGCGGCCAGCGCTCGCCGCCGCGCGCTCCCCTCCTCCGTCGCGGCGGTCAGCAGGCGCAGCGCGGTCGGCACGGACAGCGCGGCCGCGGCCCCCAGGGCGCCGCGCGCCACCACCAGCACCCCGGCCGACGGGGCGACCGCGGCCAGCAGCGACGCCGTGCCGAAGCCGGCCAGCCCGGCCCCCAGGACCCGCGCGTGGCCGAACCGGTCGCCCAGGCGCGCGGCCGGCATCAGCAGCGCCCCGAACAGGACGGCGTAGACGGTCACCACCGGCGCGGCGGCCGACGGCGGCGCGCCGAGGTCGGCCAGCATCGTGGGCAGCGCCGCGACGACCAGCGTGGTGCCGAGGACGTCGACGAACTGCACCGCGCACAGGGTCGGGACCGCTGCCGGACCTGCCATGCCGGGGCGGGTACCCCGCTTCTTCATCGATGAAGCACGACGGGGTGCCGTCCCGTCCCGGGGGAAGCGGGGCCGCCCCGTGTCGCGGGCCCCACAGGACCGCCGTGCGCCCCTAACCTGCGCCGCGTGAGCCGAGACCGTCCCGAGCACGGCGGCCCCGCCGGCCGGCCGATCCCCCCGCGGCTCGACCCGCGCGCCGGCCGCCCCGCCCGCGACCGCTCCCCCGGTGCCGCCCGGGCCGGCGCCCGCGGGAACCCGGCGCCGCGCCGCCGCTCCTCCGGGGGCGCCGTCGCGGCCCGCGTCGTCGCCGCCGTCGTGTCGGTCGTCGTGCTGGCCGGGAGCGGGTGGGGCTGGTACCTGGGCCGGCTGGCCGACTCGACGGTCAACCGCACCGACGCCATCCCGGCCGACGGCAACGCCGAGTCCGGCGGCATGCCCGAGGCGGTGAACCTGCTGCTGGTCGGCAACGACAGCCGGGCCGACCTCACCCCCGAGCAGCTCGCCGAGCTCAACGCCGGCGTCGACTCCGGCACGAACACCGACACGATGATCCTGGTGCACGTCCCCGCCGACGGGTCGGGAGCGTCGTTCGTCTCCTTCCCGCGCGACTCCTGGGTGGAGATCCCCGGGCACGGGACGGACAAGCTCAACGCCGCCTACGCCTACGGCGCCGCCGAGGTCGACGACGCCGCGCCCGAGAGCGAGAAGCAGGCCGCCGGCGCCCAGCTGCTGATCCGGACGATCAACCAGCTGTCGGGGCTGCGGATCGACCACTACGCCGAGGTCGACCTGCTCGGCTTCTTCGAGCTCACCAGCGTCGTCGGCGGCGTCGAGGTCAACCTCTGCCACGCCGTCGACGACTCGCAGTACTCCGGCGCGGTGTTCCCCGCCGGGGAGCAGACGATCTCCGGCGCCGACGCGCTGAAGTTCGTCCGCCAGCGGCACGGCGTCCGCCCGGACGGCTCCCCCGCCCTCCCCCGGGGCGACCTGGACCGCATCGTCCGCCAGCAGGTCTTCATCGGCGGGGTGCTCCGCAAGATCCTGTCCCAGGACGTGCTGCTGGACCTCGGCAAGCAGCGGGAGCTGATCCGGGCGGCGTCGGAGTCGCTGACCGTCGACGAGGACCTCGACCTGCTCGACCTCGCCCAGCAGATGCAGTCGGTGACGGCCGGGGACATCCGGTTCCAGACCGTCCCCGTCGCCGACCCGAACGCCGAGAACGAGGACGGCGCCTCGATCGTGGAGCTGGCCGACGAGGCCACGCTGCGGGCGTTCTTCGCGGGCCTGTCCGCCGAGCCCGAGGCGCCCGCGTCGGAGGCCCCGGCGCCGCCGGCGACGGTCGACCCGTCGGAGGTCTCGGTCGCCGTCTACAACGGCTCCGGGATCGCCGGGATCGCCGCGGAGGCCACGGCCGACCTGGAGGCCGCGGGCTTCCCGGTGGTCAGCACCGGCAACGCCGACAGCACCGACCACGGGACGACGACGATCCGGCACGCCCCCGGCGACGAGGCGCTGGCGGCCACGCTCGCCGCGCAGGTCCCGGGAGCGGTTCCCGAGGTCGCCGACGACGCCACCCCCGGCACCGTCCAGTTGATCCTGGGCGCGGACTTCAACGGCATCGGCCAGGCCCCCACCCCGCCCGCGGACACCGGCGACACCGCCGCGCCCACCGAGGAGCCGCGCACCGCCGCCGACACCGGCTGCATCAACTAGGACCCACCCTCGACGGCGACCGAGAGGACGACCCGACGCGTACCGTCGTCTGCACGGACCGGGTCGATCCTGCGGTCCCGCGGCACCTTCCTCTCGACGCGTCAGCGGGCGAGGAGGCTGAGATGACTGTCCACCCCGAGGACGTCCGGCCGCTCCCCGGGTCGATCACGGTCCGGGAGGAGGACGGCAGCCGGGTGCTGTGCCTGCGCGGCGAGGTGGACACCGCGGTCGCGGTCCGGTTCAAGGAGCGCCAGGGCCGGGCCCCGCTGCTGGTCGACGTCATCGACGCCGCCGGGGTGTCCTTCATCAGCTCGACCGCCGTCAGCGTCCTGGCCCGGTGCGTCGAGGCGTCCCACGCCGTCGGCCGGCGCCCGCTGCTGCGCGCCGCGTCGCCGATCGTGGAGCGCATCCTGCAGCTCAGCGGGCTGCAGGGCGACTTCGACCGCCCGCCCGCCCCGTCCGGCCGCTCCGAGACGCCGGGCTGACCGCCGGACGGCGGGCCGCGGACGGTGCGCCCCCGCGAGCCCTCGCAGAATGGCCGCGTGCCCGCCGACCGCGCCCGCCCGGTGACCCTGCGGGACGTGGCCGCCGAGGTCGGCGTCTCGACGAAGACGGTGTCCAACGCCTTCTCCCGGCCCGACCAGCTCTCCGCGGCCCTGCGGGAACGGGTGCTCGCCGCCGCCCGCCGGCTCGGCTACCCCGGGCCCAACCCGCTGGCCGCGGGCCTGCGCCGCGGCCGGGTGGGCGCCATCGGCGTCGCCTACGACAACGGGCTGTCCTACGCCTTCGACGACCCGGTGGCGGTCGCGCTGCTGGCCGGGGTCACCGAGGTCGCCGAGCCCGCGGGGTCGGGACTGCTGCTGGTCCCCGGCTCGACCGACCCCGCCCGGCGCCTGGCCGCGGTCACCGACGCCGTCGTCGACGGGCTGGTCGTCTCCTCGGTCGGCGACGAGGACCCGCTGCTCGCGGCGGCGATCGCCCGCGGCCTGCCGCTGGCCGTCGTCGACCAGCCCCGCCCGGACCGGCTGGCCGCCCTGGGCGCCCCGGCGACGCCGTGGGTGGGCGTCGACGACCGCGCCGCCGCGGCCGCCGTCGCCGGGCACCTGCTCGACCTCGGCCACCGGCGGCTCGCCGTCGTGTCCTTCGGCCTGCACGGCGACCCGATCGTGCCCGGGCTGGTCGACGTCGCCACCCAGGAGGCGGCCACCTACGCGGTCACCCGCGACCGGCTGGCCGGCTACCGCGACGCCGCGGAGCGGGCCGGGCTGGACTGGGCCGCCGTCCCGGTGTTCCACGGCGGGGACAGCACGCCCGCCGTCGGGGAGGCCGGCGCCGACGCCGTCCTCGCCACCGACCCCCGGCCGACGGCGCTGCTGTGCCTGAGCGACCGGCTGGCCGAGGGCGCCCTGCGCGCGGCGGCCCGGCGCGGGCTGCGCGTGCCGGAGGACCTGTCGGTCGCCGGCTTCGACGACGCGGCGACGGCGGCCGGACTCGGCCTGACCACCGTGCGCCAGCCGACCCGGGAGAAGGGGCGGGCGGCCGGGCAGGCCCTCCTGGACCTGCTCGCCGGCCGGCCCGCCCCGCCGCCGCGCACCCTGCCCGCGGAGCCGGTGGTGCGGACCTCGACCGGCCCGGTCGGCTAGCGGCCGCGCCAGACCGGCGCGCGGCGCTCGGCGAACGCGGTCGCGCCCTCGCGGGCGTCCTCGGAGGAGAACACCGGCTCGATCAGCGCCTGCTGCCTCGCCCAGCCCTCCTCGGCGGTCCAGTCGGCGGTGCCGCGGGCGATCTCCTTGGTGGCGGCGACCGCGAGCGGGCCGTTGGCGGCGATGACGCCGGCCAGCTCGACGGCGGCCTCCAGCGCACCGCCCTCGGCGACCACCCGGTTGACCAGCCCGACCGCGGCCGCCCGCTCGGCGTCGATCGGCTGCCCGGTCAGCAGCATCTCCATCGCCACCGCCTGCGGGATGCGCCGCGGGAGGAACAGCGCGGCGCCGGCGGCGGCCACCAGCGAGCGGGTCACCTCGGGCACGCCGAAGCGCGCCGAGGCCCCGGCGACGACGAGGTCGCAGGCCAGCACCAGCTCGAACCCGCCGGCCAGCGCCCACCCCTCGACGGCCGCGACCAGCGGCTTGCGCGGCGGCGTCTGGGTGATCCCGCACAGCCCGCGCCCCTCGATCGCCGGCCGCTCGCCGCGCAGGAACGCCTTGAGGTCCATGCCGGCGGAGAACGTCCCGCCGGCGCCGGTGAGCACCCCGGCGCGCAGGTCGCCGTCGGCGTCCAGCGCGTCGACGGCCGCGGCGACACCGCGGGCCACCGCACCGTCGAGCGCGTTCTTCGCCTCCGGCCGGTTGATCGTGATGACCTGGACGGCGCCACGGCGCTCCACCAGCACGGGCTCGGTCACTGTCCCTCCTCCTCCGCGGCGCACCGCGGCTCCTGCGCTCCCGTCATCGGGGGCGCGACCACTCCTCCAGGACGGCGGCGGCGTCGGCCGGGCCGGGGCTCACCGGCGCGGCGGGGCCGGCCGGGGTGCGGGAGAAGCGCGGCGCGGGGGCGGCCTGCCGCACGCCGTCGACCTCGACGAGCGTGCCGCGGGCGGCGAGGTGCGGGTGCGCGGCGGCCTCCTCCGTCGTGAGCACCGGGGTGACGCAGGCGTCGGTGCCGTCGAAGACGCGCTCCCAGTGCTCCCGCGGGTGCGCGGCGAAGGCGGCGGTGAACAGCTCGCGCAGCCGCGGCCAGCCGCGCGGGTCGGTCTGCGCGGGCAGGTCGTCGCCGGCCAGCCCCAGCCCCTCCAGCAGCGCCGCGTAGAACTGCGGCTCCAGCGCGCCGACGGCGACGAACCGGCCGTCGGCGCAGGCGTAGACGTCGTAGTAGGGAGCGCCGCCGTCCAGGACGTTGGTGCCCGGCCGGTCCGACCACAGCCCCATGCCGCGCATCGACCACAGCATCTGGGAGATCAGCGCGACGCCGTCGACCATCGCGGCGTCGACCACCTGGCCGCGGCCCGAGCGGGACCGCTCGTGCAGCGCGGCGAGGATGCCGACCAGGACCAGCATCGACCCGCCGCCGTAGTCGGCGACCAGGTTCAGCGGCGGCCGGGGCACCTGCCCGGGCCGGCCGAGCGCGGCGAGCGTGCCGGTCAGCCCGAGGTAGTTGACGTCGTGGCCGACCCGGTCGGCCCACGGCCCCTCCTGGCCCCAGCCGGTCATCCGCGCGTAGACCAGCCCGGGGTTGCGCTCGAGGCACCCGTCGGGGCCGAGGCCCAGCCGCTCGGCGACGCCGGGGCGGAAGACGTCGAGGAACACGTCGGCGTGCCCGGCCAGGCCGAGCACGAGGTCGCGCCCCTCGGGCGCCTTGACGTCGACGCCGAGCGAGCGCCGGCCGCGCATGACGACGTCGCGGGCGGCGCCGCCCAGCGACAGGCCGCCGGAGGGCCGCTCCACCCGGACGACGTCGGCGCCGAGGTCGGCCAGCACCATCGCGGCGTGCGGGCCGGGCCCGATCCCGCCGAGCTCGACCACCCGCAGCCCGGCCAGCGGCCCGCTCGTGCCCGCGCTCACGCCGCGGCCCGCAGGTGCCGGTCCAGGAAGCGCAGGATGCGCGCCCAGGCGTCCTCGGCCGAGGGGCCGTGGTAGCCGACGCCGAGCACCTTCTCCAGCGCCGTGAACGGCCCGGCGTTGTGCCGGTTGAGGAATGAGTGCCCGGCGTCCGGGTACTCGCGCACGTCGTGCTCGACCCCGAGGTCGGTGAGCACCCGGTCCAGCCGGCCGGCCGCGCCGCGCAGCGCCCGGTCGCGGCCGCCGAAGCTGGCGACCACCGGGCAGGCGCCCTTGAGCACCTGCTCGGCGTCCTCCGGCAGCGGGCCGTAGTTGGGCGCGGCGACGTCGAAGCCGCGGGTGGCGCCGAGCAGCGCGAACTGGCCGCCCATGCAGAACCCGAGGACGCCGATCCGGCCGGTGCAGTCGTCGCGGTCGGCGAGGAGCCGGCGGGCCGCCTCGAGGTCGCCGAAGGCCGGGCCCTCGCCCCGGCTCAGCGACCGGAACGTCGAGCGCAGGCAGCGCACGGCGCCGCCGGCGGTGAACAGGTCGGGCGCGACGGCGAGGTAGCCGGCGGCGGCCAGCCGGTCGGCGTGCTGGCGGACGTCGTCGGTGAGCCCGAAGACCTCGTGCACGACCACGACGCCGGACCACGGCCCCTCCCCCACCGGCGGCACGGCGAGGTGGGCGGACAGCTCCGGGGCGCTCGCGGCACCGGGGATGACGATGGTGGGCAGGGAGGCCTCCCGGGTCGCAGCGGCAGCGCAGGCGCCGCCGACGCTAGCCCGCGGGTGTGTCGGCCGTCTCACCGGCCCGATCGCGGCGCACCGGGGTGGCGGTCACCTCGCGCGGGCCGCCGACCTCGTGGCCCGCGGCGCAGCGCAGCCCGAGCGCCACCGGCGCGCCGCAGTCCCGGTGGGTGAGCGCCAGCGGCGGGACGCCGTCCTCCGCGAGCCACCGGTCGCCCCACTGCATCAGCGCCACCAGCGCCGGGTAGAGGTCGCGGCCGCGCTCGGTGAGCCGGTACTCGTGCCGCTGCCGCGCGCCCTCCTCCTGGTACGGGACGCGGGCGAGCAGGTCCTGGGCGACCAGCGAGTTGAGCCGGTCGGTGAGCACCGCCTTTGGCGCCCCGAGCGCGCGCTGCAGGTCGGCGAAGCGGCGCACGCCGAGGAACGCCTCGCGCAGCACCAGCAGGCTCCACTTCTCCCCCACCACGGCGAGGGTGCCGGCGACGGAGCAGCGCGCCCGGTCGTACCCGTCGGGAGGTGTGTCGGCCGTCACGGGTGCAGCGTAGGTCACCCTGGGTTCGCTTGACGAACCGTGTGCCGGAGAGGATGGTTGGAGATGCAGACCCAGCAGGTCGAGACGCCGATCACAGGAACCGGCGCCCACCTGTACGGGCCCGCCGGTGACGACCGGAGGTGGCCGCCGCCGTGGATCGACCGGTGGCACCCCGCCCCGAGGAGGAACCGAGATGACCCGCCTGCGCACCGCCCTTGCCTCCGCCCGCAGCACCCGCGCCCGCCGTCGCGACGAGCGCGAGCTGCAGCGCGCCCTCGCCGCCGCCCCGACCCTCGAGTCGGCGCACGAGATCGCCGCCGTGGCCGCCCGCTTCTGACCGCGGCACCCGCGCCGCCCGCCGGCACCCCCCCGACGACAGCCCCGTGGCCCCCCGGCCGCGGGGCTGCTCCGTCTCCGGGGTGTGCCCTGCGCCACCTCCGGGACGCTAGGGTGGCACTGAGTGCCACCGGGGGTCGGTCCCGGGGACCGACCGGACGGAGACGACGTGGCCAACCCCTGGTTCGAGACCGTGGCCGAGGCCCAGCGGCGGGCGAGGCGGCGGCTGCCGAAGGGCGTGTACGGCGCGCTCGTCGCCGGGTCGGAGAAGGGCCTGACCGTCGACGACAACCTGCGCGCCTTCGACGAGCTCGGCTTCGCCCCGCACACCGCCGGCCTGTCGAACACGCGCGACCTGGCCACCACCGTCATGGGCCAGGACGTGTCGATGCCGGTGCTGATCAGCCCCACCGGCGTGCAGGCCGTGCACCCCGACGGCGAGGTCGCCGTCGCCCGGGCCGCCGCCGCCCGCAACGTGGCGATGGGCCTGTCGTCGATGGCCAGCAAGCCGATGGAGGAGGTCATCGCCGCCAACCCCAAGACCTTCTTCCAGCTCTACTGGGTCGGCGACCGCGACACCATGGCCGCCAAGGTCGAGCGCGCCCGCCGGGCCGGTGCAGCCGGGCTCATCGCCACCCTCGACTGGTCGTTCTCCTACGGCCGGGACTGGGGCAGCCCGTTCATCCCGGAGAAGATCGACCTCGAGGCGGTCCGCCGTTACGCCCCGCAGGTCGCGCTCAGGCCGCGCTGGCTGTGGGAGTTCGCCAAGACCCGGAAGCTGCCCGACCTCAGCGTCCCCAACATGGTCGGTGACCCCGCCGAGACCCCACCGACGTTCTTCGGCGCCTACGGCGCCTGGATGCAGTCCCCCATGCCGACCTGGGAGGACGTCGCCTGGCTGCGCGAGCTGTGGGGGTCCGACCGGCCGTTCATGCTCAAGGGCGTCATGCGCGTCGACGACGCCAAGCGCGCCGTGGACGCCGGCGTCACCGCGATCTCCGTCTCCAACCACGGCGGCAACAACCTCGACGGCACCCCGGCGTCGATCCGCGCGCTGCCGGCGATCGCCGAGGCGGTCGGCGACCAGGTGGAGGTGCTGCTCGACGGCGGCATCCGCCGCGGCTCCGACGTCGCCAAGTCCCTGGCCCTGGGCGCCAAGGCGGTCATGATCGGCCGCGCCTACCTGTGGGGCCTGGCCGCCAACGGGCAGGCCGGCGTCGAGAACGTGCTCGACCTGCTGCGCGACGGCCTGGGCTGCGCGCTCACCGGCCTGGCGCGGGAGTCCGCCGCCGACCTGTCCCGCGACGACCTCGTCGTCCCGCCCGGCTTCGAGCGGCGCCTCGGCGTCGAGGGCGCCGACGCCCCGGTCGAGGCCGTGCCCACCCGCCCCCGCCGCGCCCGCAGCGCCTGAACCCGCCGGCCGGGGTCCCGGACAGGGACCCCGGCCGGGGCGGCTCGGGCGCCCTGGCGGCTCGCGAGCCGCTGGTCGGCGGCCCCCGGGACAGGACGACACGCCACGTGACCTGGCCGTGACCGCTTCCGGTGGAACCTCCCCCGAACCCTCGGCGATCGGGCCCGCGCGCCATATGCTCGCGCCGCTATGGGGAGCGGGGGTGCCGGAACCGTCGGGTTCCGGGTGCTGGGTGACGTGGGCGCCGTGCGCGACGGCGAGCCGCTGGACCTGGGCGGCCGGCGGCAGCGCTCGGTCGTCGCCCGGCTGCTGGTCGCCGGCGGGCACGTGGTCCCCGCCGAGGTGCTGGTCGCCGACCTGTGGCGCGGCGCCTCCCCCGCCGACGCGCTGGGGACGCTGCAGGCCCACGTCAGCCACCTGCGGCGGGTGCTGGAGCCCGGCCGCGCCCCCCGCACGCCCGCGCGGCTGCTGGTCACCGTGCCGCCGGGCTACGCGCTGCGCCCGGCCGGCGACGCCGTGGACGTGCTCGAGGCGGTGCGGCTGCTCGACGAGGGCGACCGGCTGGCCGCCACCGACCCGGCCGAGGCGCGGAACCGGTACACGGCCGCGATCGACCTGTGGCGCGGCCCCGCCTACGCCGAGTACCGCGACGAGCCCTGGGCCGGCCCCGAGGCCGCGCGGCTGGACGAGCTGCGGCTGACCGCGGTCGAGCGCCGGGCCGCCGTCGCCCTCGACGCCCCCGGCGGGCGGGACCCGCTCCCGCAGCTGCGCGCGCACGTCGCCGAGCACCCGCTGCGCGAGGAGGGTTGGCGCCTGCTCGCCCTCGGCCTCTACCGCGCCGGGCGGCAGGGCGAGGCGCTGGCCGCGCTCCGCGAGGTCCGCACCCGGCTGGCCGACGAGCTCGGCGTCGACCCCGGCCCGGAGCTGCGGGCGCTGGAGGAGGCCGTCCTCGCCCAGTCCCCCTCGCTCCTGCCGGCCCGCCGGCCGGCCCCACCGGTCGGCCGCCCGGCCCCCGGACCCGAACCCGCGCCGGCCCGGGCCCCGTCCCCGGCTCCGGCTCCGGCCGCCCCGGCGCCGGACGCGCCCCGCCCGGTCGGCCGCGACGCCGAGCTGGCCGCGCTGTCCGCCGCGGCCGGGCGGGCGGCCGCCGGCCAGGTCGAGGTCGCCCTGCTCGCCGGCGAGGCCGGCAGCGGCAAGACCACCGTCCTCGACCACCTGCGCGCCGAGTACGCCGGCCGCGGCTGGACCACGCTGGCGGTGTCCTGCCCGGAGACCGACGGCGCCCCGCCCGGCTGGCCGTGGGCCGCGGCGCTGCGCGCGCTCGCCGCCGAGCACCCGCCCGCCGACCCGGCGGCGCTCGCCGCGCTGCTCACCGACGACGCCCCCGCCGTGCCCGGAGACCCGACCGGCAGCCGGTTCCGGCTGCACCGCGCCGTCGCCGGCTGGCTGGCCGCCGTCGCCGCGCGGGCGCCGCTGCTGGTGACCGTCGACGACCTGCACCGCGCCGACCGGGAGACCACGGCGCTGCTGGTCGACCTGCTGCCCGCGCTGGCCGGGTCCCGCGTGCTCGTCGTCGCCGGCCACCGCCCGGAGGAGAGCGCCGGGCTGGCCGACGTGCTCGCCGCGCTCGCCCGCCGCTCCCCGGTCGGGCTGGCGCTGCGCGGGCTGGACGCCGCCGCCGTCGACGAGCTGGTCGAGGACTGGGCGCTCACCCCCGTCGACCGCCGCACCCGCGCCGCGATCACCGCCCGCGCCGACGGCAACCCGTTCTACGTCCGGGAGCTGCTGCGGCTGGTCGACGCCGGCGCCGACGTCGACGCGGTCCCCGGCACCGTCCGCGACGTCGTCCGTCACCGGCTGGCCGGCCTGCCCGCGCGCACCGGCACGCTGCTGCGGCTGGCCGCGGTCATCGGCCGCGACGTCGACGTCGAGGTGCTGCTCGCCGCCGCGGCGCCGGCCGGCGGCGACGAGGACGAGGAGGCGCTGGTCGAGGCGCTGGAGACCGCGCTGGTCAGCGGCCTGCTGGTGGAACCCGGCCCCGGCCGGCTGCGCTTCGTGCACGCCCTGGTGCGCGACACCCTCTACGAGGACCTGTCCTCGCTGCGCCGGACCCGGCTGCACGGCCGGGTGACCGCCGTCCTCGAGCGGCTGCGCCCGGACGACGTCACCGCGCTCGCCCACCACGCCGCCGCCGCGGGACCCGGCTCCGCCGCCGCGGCCGCGCGCTGGGCGCGGGCGGCCGCCGAGCTCGCCGGGCGGCGGTTCGCGCACGCCGACGCCGCCGTCATGTGGGGGCGCGCGGTCGAGGCGCACCGGCGGGCCTCGCCGGGCGACGCCGTCGGCCTGGCCTGGCTGCTCGGCGCGCAGGCGCACGCGTCGGCGCGGGCGGGCGCGGTCGGCGAGGCCCGCGCGCTGCGCTCGCAGGCGCTGGCGGTCCTGCCCGAGGACGCGCCGGCCGAGCTGACCGCCGGGGTGCTGCTGTCCTCCGACGTGCCGACCTTCTGGAACGCGTGGGTCGACCCGGTCGACGACCGGTTCGTGGCCCGCACCGAGCGGGCGATCGACGGCCTGCCGCGCGGCAGCGCGCAGCGCGCCCGGCTGCTGGCGCTGCTGGCCACCGAGCTCGAGGAGCGCCACGACGAGCGCGCGGCCGGCGCCTCCGCCGGCGCGCTGGCCGAGGCGCGGGCCAGCGGCGACCCGCACGCGCTCGCGCACGCCCTGGCCGCGCGGCACTTCCACGCGATGCGCGACGTCGACCGCAGCGAGGCCCTCGCGCTGGGCACCGAGCTGCTCCAGCTGGCCCGCGGCGAGGACTGGGGCGTGTTCGAGGCCGTGGCGCGGCTGATGCTGCTGCAGGACACCTGCGCGGTGCTCGACCTCGACGCCGCCGACGTGCACGCCGCGGAGGCCGAGCGGCTGGCCGCCACCTACGGGCTGCCGCTGCTCAACGGCATCGCCCGCTGGTACGCGGGCATGCGCGCCGCCGTCGCCGGCCGGGTCGCCGAGGCGGAGGCCGCCTACGACGCGGCCGAGGAGGTCGTCGTCTCGGCCGGCTACTACCCGGCGGTGGCCCGGTCGCTGCGGCTGATGGCCCAGCTCGGGCTGCAGCTGTCCGGCCTGGACGCGCGGCCGGTGGCGCCCGAGGAGCTGGCCGAGCTGGTGCCGCTGTCCCCGGACATCAGCGGGGAGGGCTGGGCGCTGACGCTGGTGCTGGCCGGCCGGGCCGACGAGGCACGCGCCCTCGGCCCGCCCCGCCGGCGGGCCGAGCGCGACCTGTTCACCCCGTTCTTCGAGTACGTCCGCGGCGAGGTGGGCCTGGCCCTCGGCGACGCCGAGCGGACGGCCGAGGCGGAGGCGGAGCTGACCCCGCACCGGGACACCGTGTGCGGGACGAGCACCGCCTCGATGGCCTTCGGCCCGACGGCGACCCTGCTGGCCCGGCTGGCCGCCGCGCGGGGCGACACCGCGGCGGCCTCTGCGCACCGCGAGGTGGCGATCGCCGTCGCCGAGCGCACCGGGCACCCCGGCTGGATCGCCGCGGCACACGCCGCGCCCGGCCGACCTCGCTAACCGCCGACGACGAGGTCGCGGCGGCGGCGCCAGCCCGGCCCGGCCGCGCGCAGCAGCACCCGCAGCGGCAGGGACGTACCGCCGAGCAGCCCGGCGCGCTCGCCCGGGGTGCGGCAGGCGTCGGCGAGCCACGGCAGCGCGAACGCCGCGGACCGGGGCCCCGAGCCGCGCGCGCAGACGCCCTCGTAGCGGCCCAGGTCGCGCGCCGACACGCACCGGCGGATCACCGGGAACACCTCGCGCTCCTCCTCCTCGACGTGCTCGTCGAGGGCGTCGGCCAACTCGGCGAGCACGTCGGCCAGCGGCGCCGCGGCATGGGGGGCGGCGGTGGCGTCGGGGGCGAAGGCGGTCAGCGCCGCGTCGGCCCGGTCCAGCACCGCCCGCAGCACGGCGTGGTCCTCGGCGAGCGGCTCGAGGTCGGCGGCGTGCGTCCCGGCCGAGGCGGCGACCACCGGCCACAGGACGGCGTCCTCCCGCGCGGTGTGCGCGCGCACCTCACGCAGCACACCCCGGCCGAAGGCGACGACCGCCCGCCGCCGCTCCGCCGGCCACACCGCCCCGGCGGCGGCCTCCGCGGTGACACCGGCCAGCAGCCGGCAGCCGCCGCGCAGCGCGCGGTGCGCCAGCGCCAGGCGGGTGACGTCGGCCTCGGGGTCGCCGGGCCGGCGGGGTGTGACGGGGAACGGCAGCGGTGCGGTCGCGGTCACGGCGCCACCGTCGCCCGGCCCGGTTGCCGGTGACTTGCGTCCGACTACCGCCGCGACGGAAGCCCCCGGGACCGCCGTGCGTTGCAGCGGGCAACGAACACCCGTCCCCCAGGAGGACCCCCGTGCGCATCCCGCTGTCCGTGCTCGACCTCGCCCCCGTCGCCCCCGGGGAGACCTACGGCAGCAGCATCGCCGCGAGCGTCGCGCTGGCGCAGCGGGCGGAGGAGGCCGGCTACCGCCGGGTCTGGTACGCCGAGCACCACAACATGCCGGCGATCGCGTCGTCGGCCACCAGCGTGCTCATCGCGCACGTCGGCGCGCACACCTCCACCATCCGGCTCGGCGCCGGCGGCGTCATGCTGCCCAACCACTCGCCGCTCACCATCGCCGAGCAGTTCGGCACGCTCGAGGCGATGTACCCCGGGCGCATCGACCTGGGCCTGGGCCGCGCGCCCGGCTCGGACCAGAACACCATGTACGCCCTGCGCCGCGACGCCGCCTCCGCCGAGCGCTTCCCCCAGGACGTGCTCGAGCTACAGGGCTACCTGACCGGCGAGTCGCGGGTGCGCGGCGTGCAGGCGGTCCCGGGCCGCGGGTCGGACGTGCCGCTGTACGTCCTCGGGTCGTCGATGTTCGGCGCCGGCCTGGCCGCCGCGCTCGGCCTGCCCTACGCCTTCGCCTCGCACTTCGCGCCCCAGCTGCTGGAGTCCGCGGTGGCCGCGTACCGCCGCGACTTCCGCCCCTCCGCGCAGCTCGACGCCCCGTACGTGATCGCCGGGGTGAACGCCATCGCGGCCGACACCACCGCGGCGGCGCAGGAGATGCTGCAGGCCACCCGCCGCCGGCTCGCCGTCGGCCTGTTCGGCCAGGGCCGCGACCTCGACGACGACGCCGCCGAGCTGCTGCTGTCCTCGGGCGCTGGCCGGCACGTGGACTCGATGCTCACCCACACCGCCGCCGGCACCCCGGCCGAGGTCCGCGAGCGGCTCACCGACTTCGCCCGGCTCGCCGACGCCGACGAGCTGATCGTCGCCCACCAGGCGCCCGGCACCGAGGCCCGGCTGCGCTCGGTGACGCTGACCGCCGAGGCCATGGAGTCCGTCGCCGCGTAGCCCGGGCGGGGGGGGGGGGGGGGGGGGGGGGGGGGGGGGGGGGGGGGGGGGGGGGGGGGGGGGGGGGGGGGGGGGGGGGGGGGGGGGGGGGGGGGGGGGGGGGGGGGGCGGGGTGCTGGGTCG